>CAYGKI010000364.1:0-1730 GCA_964350235.1 uncultured Gemmatimonadaceae bacterium
GACGTCCAGCACCGGCCGGTTGTACGAGAACGAGTACCCGAAGTCTCCGGTGAGCATGGCGCCCACCCACTTCACGTATCGCACGTGCACGGGCTGGTCGAGCCCGTAGTTGACACGGAGCTGCTCCACCACCTCCGAGCTCATCCCCGGCGTCATCATGTACACCGTGGGATCACCGGGAGCCAGGTTCACCACGAAGAAGATGATCGTGGCGATGCCCAGCACGAGGGGTACCGCGCCCACGAGGCGGCGCACCACGTAGCGCGTCACGCTCGTTCCCGGAACGGGTTCAGCTCCGTGCCCCCCCGACGACGCGGCCCCTCGCCGTCATCGGGACGCCGGATCGATGTACCACTCGCGCAGGTTCACCCACTCCCCCCGCTGGTCCATGACGATGTCCCGCATCCGCCGGTTCCAGCCGTCCAGCCGCTCGGCGAAGTAGAAGAACGTATAGGGCTGCTCCGCGATGAGCTCTTCCTGGTACTCGGCCCAGAGCGGCGCCGCCACGTCCCGGTCCGTGGTGACGGCGAGGGCGTCCAGCAACCGGTCCAGCTCCGGGTTCTGCGTGCCGGCCCAGGCGTAGGGCTCGTCGATGCGTCCCGAGTGGAAGAGGTCGGTGTCGTCCAGGAGGAACTCGGTGCCCGAACCCATGACCACGCCGTCGAAGTCGCGTAGCTCGGGGGTGGTGATCTGCTGGAGCAGGGTGCCCCACTCCACCACCAGGGGCTGGATCTCCACGCCCACCGACTGGAGCTGAGCCTGCATGATCTCGGCGATGTCCTGCCGGATCTGGTTGCCCTGATTGTACTTCACACTGATGGACAGCCTGTCGCCCGCAGCGTTCTCGCGGATGCCGTCACCGTCGCGATCCACCCAGCCGGCCTCCTCGAGGAGGGCGGCCGCGCCGTCGGGGTCGTAGGAGATGCCGTCGATGTCGGGATCGAAGGCCCAGTGGAACGGCGGGACGCTGGTGTGGGCGACGCTGCCGTAGCCCCCGAGGATGGCGTCCACGATCTCCTGCCGGTTCGTCCCCATGGTCAGGGCGCGACGCACCCGGGCGTCCGCCAGCTGGGGACGCCGGGCGTTCCACGCCACCATGACGTAGTTCCTGAAGAGGAACGAGTGCAGCTCCAGGTGCTCGGCGTCGATGATCCGGGGCGCCTGATCGGGGGTCGGCGCGATGTAGACGTCGATGTTCTCGGTGAGGAGCTCGGTGAGCAGCGTCGTCGGCTCCGGAATCACCCTGTAGATGTACCGGTCCAGGAACGGTCGGCCACCCAGGCCTTCGGGGAAGCCCGGATTGGCCTCGAAGACCCAGCGGTCCTGAGGCGCGTGCGACACGAACACGAAGGGGCCGTTCCCCACGGGGCAGACCGTCCCGTAGGGGTGCTGCGCGATCTCCGTGGGCGCCACGTCGCCGAGCAGGTGCTCGGGGAGGATGGCGACCGTGCTCCACGCGTTGAGGAACTCCGAATGGGGCTGGAGGTGGATGCGGACCGTGAACCGGTCCAGCACCTCGACGCCCTCGGGCCCCCGGACGTAGTAGTCCCAGAACGCCGAGTTGGGGAACGCCGTCTCCGGGTTGGTGACCATCCGATAGGTGAACGCCACGTCCTCGGCGTCGGTGAGCTCCCCGTCGTGCCAGTAGACATCGTCACGCAGTCGGAACGTCAGCTCCGTCCCGTCCTCGGAGACCTCCCAGGACTCGGCCAGATAGGGACGCGGCTGGA
>CAYGKI010000364.1:1740-3490 GCA_964350235.1 uncultured Gemmatimonadaceae bacterium
TGGATGTCCTCGTCGTAGTCGATGAGGGTCATCAGCCCGACGAACATCTGGTGCTGGGTGGACGAGTAGTCGGACGACGAGGCCACGTTCAAGCCCTGGGGAAGCTCGCCGATGGTCCCCACCACGCCCGTCCCGCCGTAACGGGGATCGTCGGGGACGGGATTGGCCTCGCGCTGCTGGGCCACCCAGGCCCGCACACGTGGAATGGCGTCGGCGCAGAACGGGTCGGAGAAGCTCACGGGCTCCCCGGCTTCGTCGCCGCCGCAGGCGGCGACCAACCCTACGAGTCCAATGGCAAGGAGCTTCTTCATGGGATGCGCCTCCTGGCAGGTCCGTTCGATGAATCACGATGCCCGGGGGAGAGCCGGCGGAAGCCCTATCTCCGCCAGGTCCAAGCGTGGTTCCGGTACCGCTGTGCCTCCCATCGATCGGCCGCGGCCGTCACCTCGACCCGGTGCTCCCCCGAACACCACGTCGCCTCCGCGAACCGTCGGCGAAATCCTTCCGCGACGGCCTCACGGACGTCCGACAACGTAGCCGTCTCCAGAAGACTCCGGAGCGGCCGCGCCGCCGAGCTCGAGCCCAGCGAAGCCTGATCCTCCTCGATCAGGATCGCGCCGTGCTGTAACAAAGCTCCACCCAACCGGGCCTGAGCGCTACCCACGAGCTTTCCACCGCCCGCCACGACCTCGCCGGGGGAGGGCTGGTCGAAGCAAGGTCCGGCATCCGGACGGAGCACGGCTCCCTCCTCCGCGAGCGCCGCGTCGACGCCCAGGAAGCGCAGGCCCTCCACCAACGCCTCGCTCAGCGCCGCATAGGCTGCGCGAGGCCCGCCGAAGGCACGGTCCGGAAGCACGGCCGCGTAGGTGATCTCTCCCCGGTGCAGGACGGCGCGCCCTCCCGTCGGACGCCTCACGAACACGGCAGAGGGGGACCCCTCGAGGGTAGGCCGGTCCGGCCCCCAGCGCTCCCGAGCCGGCTCGTTTCGGCCCAGGGACACCGTGGGCTCCTCCCACTCGTAGAGTCTGAGCACGGCACGGCCGGGCGGAAGCGTCTCGGCGAGGGCATGGTCGAGGGCCATGTTCCGCGCGCCGGAGGCCGGGCCGTCCGACCTCAGGTCCCAACGGTCCGGTACCACGCCGACATGGCGGGTTCGTCTCGTGCCGCGCGAAAGGGAGCCGGTACGCACGGGCGCCGGCGTCTAGTCCACCGCGGCGTACGCGTCCACGGGAGGACACGCGCACATCAGATTCCGGTCGCCGTAGGCGTTGTCCACCCGTCGCACGGAAGGCCAGAACTTGTGCTGACGGGTCCACAGGGCGGGGAAGGCCGCCTGCTCGCGGGTGTACGGATGCGCCCAGGCATCGGCCGTGACCATGGCCGCCGTGTGCGGCGCGTTCTTCAGGACGTTGTCTTCGGCGTCGGCCAGACCCAGCTCCACCTGCTCGATCTCGGCACGAATGGAGATCATGGCGTCACAGAACCGGTCGAGCTCTTCCTTCGACTCGGACTCGGTGGGCTCGATCATCAACGTGCCGGCCACCGGGAACGAGACAGTGGGCGCGTGGAAGCCATAGTCGATGAGCCGCTTCGCCACGTCCTCCTCCGTGACGCCGGTCTTCTTCCGCAGCGGCCTCAGGTCGACGATGAACTCGTGCGCAACCCTTCCCTTCGCCCCTCTATAAAGGATGGGATAGTGCTCCTCGAGCCGCTTCGCCATGTAGTTGGCGGACAGGATGGCCACCTCCGA
>CAYGKI010000365.1:0-1355 GCA_964350235.1 uncultured Gemmatimonadaceae bacterium
CAGCAGATACTCGCCTTCCGCGTTCGTCTCGACGGTGAAGGGGTCGCCTTCGCCGTCGGGCGTGGCGGTCACCGTGAGCTCGTTCACCGAGAACTCGGAGATCTCCGTGCCCACCGTCCCGGCGATGCTGCCGGTGAGGTCCTCGAGGATCTCGAAGTCCACGTCGACCACGTCCTCGCCGGCGCCCAGCTCCACGACCACGGAAACCGGGTCGGTGACCTCGTCGTCACCCACCGCCACGGTCACCGTGTAGGTGCCGGGGAGCAGCCCCTCGATGAGGTAGTTCCCGTCGCCGTCGGTCAGCCCCACCACCGGGTCCTGCCCCTCGGCGTCGGGCGTGGCCGTCACCTCCAGTTCCGCGATGGTCGTCTCCAGGTCGGTGGTGACGGACCCCGCGATGCTCCCGGAGATGTCGATGATGTCGAAGTCGACGCCCATGGCCTCTTCGGAGTAGCCCAGCTCGACGGTCCGGGTCTCGGGATCCGTGCCCAGTCCCTCGTCCACGGCCACGCTCACTTCGTACGTCCCGGGGACCAGGAAGTGGATGGTGTACGCGCCGGTCTCGTCGGTGACGGCGGTCCCGGCCATGGTCTGGTACCCGGGCACCTCACCGGCGTCGACGGGCTCGGCGGTCACCACCAGCCCCCCCACCGCGACCTCGGGCAGGCCGGTGGCCGTCACCATGCCCGAGATGCTGGCGGCCACGTCGTGGCCGGTGACGCGGATGGTGGGCTTGAAGTTGACCCCGTGCACGCCGGCGGGCGTCTCGAAGTTCCCGCGGAGCACGAAGCTGCGGTTCACGTCGAAGTCCAGGACCAGCACCATCTCCCCGGGCACGATGTACAGCGGAGAATCGTCGTCGCCCTTGAGGTTGAGCTTGATGCCGGTCTGGGCGCCGCTGGGCACGAACAGGTCCATCTCGGTGCTGCCGTCGCGGAACGCGTACCCCTCCACCAGCGAGACGCGCGCCGCCTCGACGATGAGCCGAAGCTGGGCGTAGGCGCCCTCCTCGATCTCGGCCTCGGCGAGCTGCATGGTGGCGGCGTCCTGGAAGTCCAGGAGGTTCACGAAGCCGTCGGTCCCGTCCTCCGACAGGACGATGGGTGCGCCGTCCTCGTCGGCGGGGAGGAGCTCCACCCGGCCGATGTCCACCTCGGCAGCGGCGATGTAGTCCGCGGGAGCGTCCGTGAGGAGGATGCGGAGGATGGCGGCCTCCGGCGTGCCCTCTCCTGCGGCGTCGGGGTCCTGGACGCCGACGGTGTCCTGGTCGCACGCCCCGGCCACGACGGCCAGAAGCAGGACCGGAATCAGACGGAGAAAGCGCTGCGCGAGGTGGGGCATGGGTACGACTCCTG
>CAYGKI010000365.1:1365-3490 GCA_964350235.1 uncultured Gemmatimonadaceae bacterium
CCTGACGGATGAGACCTGTGCATACGTGGTATACACTCCGCCACCCGCGATTCGGTCACATCGGGACCGCAGTCGCTGGATCCCGCCCGGCGGACACCGGGCCGGGGCGGTGTCCACGACGCTGTCCTTGGGTAGATTCCGAGGCAAGCCGGACATTCGGGCGCATCGACCCATCTAAGGAGCCATTCATGGATAAAGGCGTTCAGGACGCACTCAACGAGCAGATCGGCAAGGAGCTGTACGCCGCGTACCTCTACCTGGCCATGTCCGCTCACTTCGACCGCAAGAGCCTGCTGGGCTTCGCCCGGTGGATGCGCCTCCAGGCCGAGGAGGAGATGACCCACGCCATGCGCCTTTTCGACTACATGAACAAGCGCGGTGCCGTGGTCGACTTCCCCGGCGTCGACGCACCGCCGGCCGACTTCGGAGACGCGCTGTCGCTGTTCGAGACCGCGCTGGAGCACGAGAAGAAGGTCTCCCAGCTCATCCACAAGCTCTACGACCTGGCCGTCTCCAAGCACGACCACGCCACCCAGCTCGAGCTCCAGTGGTTCATCACGGAGCAGGTCGAGGAAGAGGACTCGGTGGGCACCATCGTGGACCAGCTCAGGATGGCCGGCGAGAACGAGGCCGCCATCTTCATGCTCGACCGCGAGATGGCGGGCCGCTCCACGGTCGAGTAGGGCAGCCGCCGGCTACCGCTCCACGTCCACCACGACGCGGAGCGGATGCTCGAGGGTGAACACCCGATACCGGTTGGGCGCGGCCAACGCGAGGGTGTGGGTCACCACACCCTCGAAGTCGCACGTTCGGTAGACCCGCAGGAGGAGCGGCCCGCCCACGGCCATCTCCCGGGGCCCCAGCGTGGCCTCGCCCTGCTCGGTGTGTGCCGCGGCGGGCTCCAGGCGGACCTGTAGCCAGGCATCACCCACGGGGAAGATCTGCTCGCCGGAGCCGCAGGCGACGAGGGGCCGGTCCACGTACTCCAGGTGGTAGCCGGGACGGGCCGGCGGGGCACCGCCGGCCTCCCCGGCCAGCTCGAACGTCACCCGCACCCAACCGTCGTGGGATCCGGTGCGGAGGGCCGTGAGGACCGGGAGCGGCGGCGCGGCGGCGGTGGACGGCGCCTGGGTGATGCCGATGCTCCAGGTGGCCGTGTCGGTGGGCACGGGCGCCGCGGCGACCACGCCGGTGTCGGGCGACACCGCGGGTGCGGCCACCGGCTCCTCCTCCATGGCCGCGTCCTGGCGCTCCCCGCACCCCGCTCCGGCCGCCGACAGCGCGACGAGGGCGGCCAGGCACGGGCCCGCGCTGGCCCGCGCCCGACCCGGGCCCTGTCTACGGATGCGGGTGATGGTGCCCTTCCTGCCCTCCCGCGTGGGCTTCCCTCATGTGATCGCGGAGCAGGTCCTGGCCGAAGTCACCCTCGAAGTCCCGCCACACCGAATGGATGTGGTTGGCGTCGTTCTGTGTGTTGTCGTACTCGATGAGGAAGGTGGGGCCCTGTACGCGGTAGTAGTGGGGCGCCCCGCGCTCCACGGGCCCGGCCCAGGCGAAGCTGATGGCGTCCAGCCCCGCGGCGCGGAGCCGTGCCATGCGCTGCGCGGCCACGTCGTCGGACATGTGGGACACGTAGGCGTCGATGAGCTCCATGAGGAGCGCCCGCTGACGCTCGTCCATGCCGTCGGCCCGGAGCCCTGCCGGCGAGAGCGGGCTGATCTCCAGCTCGGCCCCGGTGACGATGTCCCTGGGGGCCACGTCGTCGATGATGGCGGACGCGCGCTGTCCGGCGCTCAGGGCGGTGACCAGCGCCCGTGCGGCGTCCTCCTCCAGCGCGAGAGGCCGTAGTCCGCGGCTCGGCCCTTCCCGCACCTCGGCGGGGTTGGCGCCCAGGAACGCAGGCGAGCTGGCCACGGCGGCACCCCCCGCGATGGTGAAGTGCAGGGACAGGTGGTGCCCTTCGAAGCGCCAGCCCCAGCTGCCCGAGGCGGAAGGCGATCCGAAGACGGACACGAAGTACTCGTCGGGGTCCCGGGCCAGCCGGCCGCCCCCACCCTCCGTGTCCCGGAGGATGCCCTCGAGCTGGATGATCTGCCGGGTGGTGAGGAAGCCCCGGGCGCTCAGT
>CAYGKI010000366.1:0-3485 GCA_964350235.1 uncultured Gemmatimonadaceae bacterium
ATGCTGTTGCTCACACAGAGTTCGTGGTCGGGATCTGCGTGAGCAGCAACGCCGACGGCGGGCGTTGGCGCTCACACAGAGTTCGTGCTGCTGGGCGGGTCACGACCACGCGTCGAGCGCGGATCGTGTCTGCGTGACAACCTCGGCCGGGGTGTCGACCACCTGCTCGTACGCGAACTGATACGGCCGCAGGCCTTCGGCGACGAGGGCGTTCATGCGCTCGGCATCGCGGCGGAGCTGCCCCGGCGTGCGGTGGTACCGGTACCCGAGCAGTTCCACCACCACCGGTGTGCCGGGGAAGCGAACATCGACCCGGACGAGCCGATCGCCGGCACGGGCCAGCACCTGCTGCGTCGACGGAGCCGGGAGTCCAGCTGCGGCGATCAGACGCAGGTACTCCCGTTCGAGCCAACTGTGCCCGCCCCGCATCGCCTCACTCCCCTCGATGGCATCGATGAGTCGCGGGATCCCGAACCGCCCCTTCGTACGCAGCGAAACGATCCGGCGGTGCACCAGCGACTCGCTGAATCGGCCGTCACGCAAGCCCGAGTCGAACGCCACCGTCAGCTGTTCCGGTGACTCGGTACGTGCCAGGTCGATCAGTGTCCGTGCGGGACTCGTTGCGGCGAGCTCGCCGACGCGACACCGGTCGATCAGTTCGAGGTGCGCGCTGGTGTGGATTCGATGGCCGAGGCGCCGTACGTTCCGGCCACGCGGAATGGTGATGTCGAACGGCGCCCTGAGCCGATAGCCGTCGAAGCCGTGCAGTGCCGCAGCGGTGCGGCCACTGGCGAGGACGTCGTCGCCGACATCGATCAACAGTGCCCGAAGCTCGGCCATCGCATCGGTCGGTGCTCCCGGAAGCCGGAACGTATCCGTGCCGACCTGGATGAGGGAACCGCTCGAGACCCGGTTCCGAAGCTGTGCGTTGGTGACGCCAACGCCGTTCGCCTGCCGTCGTGAGAGCAGGCCCAGCTGACCAGTCGCAGCCGCCGCGATGCGGCGGTAGGTGTTGGTCATGTGCCCAGTGTGACGCCGGGCTGTCGCAGTGTTGTCGTCCGGCCTCGCCAGGACTCTGTGTGAGCGCCGATGCCCTGGGCGTGCGTCGACGCTCACGCAGAAGTCGGAGCTGGGGACGGCAGACGGGAATCCGATTTCTGTGTGAGCCACAACATGCAGATCCTGCGTCGGCGCTCACCCAGAGCTCGGAGCGCGGGTGGAACGGGGGGCGGTGGACGGAGCGCGGGTGGAACGGGTCGAACGGGCGGCGCAGGCCGTGCAGCGGCGAACGCACCGCGCTGGTGTCAGGGGGCGGCGGTGGTGCCGGTGCTGCCGTCGTCGACGACCAGCATCGCCTGGGGGATCTCGAGTTCCTGGCCGGCCTGGATGGCATCGGTCTCGAGGCCGTTGCGCTCCATGATGGCGGTGACCGTCACGGAGAAGCGGGACGCGATCACCGACAGCGAGTCGCCGCTCTGCACGACGTAGATGATGTCCTGAGGGGCCACGGTGGTGCTGCTCGTGGTGGTGGTCGGCGTGGTGGTGACGATCGGCGGGAGACGTTCCTGCGACGCCGGGTCGGTGGTACCGCACGCGGCGGCCACCACTGCCAGCACCGCGAGGCCGGCGAGCACGATCGTTCGATCGGGACGCTGCATGGGACGAATGCTACGCACGCGCGCCCGACGTCCGCGCGCGCGTCGGCACAGATGCGATGAGGGGCAACCGTGCGACGTACCCTCGACGCCGTGATGAGCACTTCCGATCGTGGGTTCGGCGACCCGGCACACGAGCACCCCTACCCCGGCGCCGAGCATCCGGCCCGCCAGTACCACCTCGACGCCAACGGCCTCGCCATCGCCGTGCACGAATGGGGCGATGCCGACGCACCGCCACTCCTACTCGTGCACGGTGGGTTCGACTTCGCACGCACCTACGACGTGTTCGCGCCGAAGCTCGCCGCCGGCGGATGGCGGGTGGTCAGCTGGGACCAGCGCGGCCACGGCGACAGCGAGCATCCCGAGCTGTACTCCTGGGACGCCGACATGCGCGACGCCCTCACCGTCTTCGACCACATCAGCCCAGGCCGCCCGCTGCCGGTGATCGGCCATTCCAAGGGCGGCGCGCTGATGACTCAGCTGGCCGACGCCCAGCCGTTCCGGTTCACGCACCTCGTCAACATGGACGGCATCCCGTACAACCGTCGCATCCCCGACGTCGCCGAACACGAACGGACCAAGATGGTGTCGGCCGAGATCGCCGGCTGGCTCGACCATCGCCGATCGACCGCCACTGCGCAACGCAAGCCCGGCACCGTCGAGGAGTTGGCGAGACGGCGCGGCCGCATGAACCCACGGCTCGACGACGAGTGGCTCAAGCGCCTCGCCACCGTCGGCGGGTACGAATCGGCCGATGGATGGCGCTGGAAGATCGACCCGTCGATGCGTTTCGGCGGCTTCGGCCCGTGGCGGCCGGAGTGGACCCTGATGCGCCTGCCGGGTCTGCCGATGCCGTTCCTCGGCATCCTCGGACGCGAGATGGAGGAGATGGGCTGGGGCACACCACCCGAGAAGGTGCTGCCCTACCTCCCGCTCGACGGTCGCTGCGAGATCCTCGACGACGTCGGCCACTTCGTGCACATCGAGCAGCCTGATCTGGTGAGCGCGATGGTGCTCGACTTCATCGCCGACGCTGCCGACGCTGCGGACATCGCGGACGGAGCAGCACGATGAGCGGCCACACGACAGGTACCGACGCAGCGCGTGTCACGATGCTGCGCCACGGCAAGGTCGACCTCTCCCTCCACCACCTCCGCGAGACCGACGAGTCCGCGGGCCGACCGCTGTTGATCCTGCACGGCCTGGGCGAGGCATCGCCGAAGGTCGTGCCGACGTGGGCGCAACGCTGGCCGGGGCCGGTGGCCGCACTCGATTTCACCGGCCATGGTGCCTCCACCATTCCCCGTGGCGGCGGCTACACCGCCGAACTGCTGCTCGGCGACGCCGACGCCGCACTCGCGTCGCTCACCGACGGCGACCCCGAACGATCGATCACCGTGGCCGGTCGTGGGCTCGGCGCCTACATCGCCCTGCAGCTGGCCGGTGGCCGCGCCGGCCAGGTGCACGGTGCGATCCTCGTCGACGGGCCGGGGCTCGCCGGCGGGCCGACCGGACCGACCTCGCAGAGTTTCTTCTCGCTGCCGACCAGCGACATCACCCCCGATCCCTACGCGCTGGTGGAACTCGGGCGCGACCTTCGGCCGCCGGACTACGCGACGCTGTTCGTGCGTCTCGCGCTCGCCGGGTCCGACCTCGACGAGCCGATCACGGTGGCCAGCGTCTTCCGCCCGGAGTGGCTCGACGCGGTCTCGAAGGAACACGGTGTGAGCCAGATGTCCCTCGGCGAGGCCCTCGACCACTACGCACGCCGAGCCGGTGCCGAGTAGCCTCGACGGCGTGTCTGCGGGCGTCTTCCTCCTGATCGTG
>CAYGKI010000367.1:0-3441 GCA_964350235.1 uncultured Gemmatimonadaceae bacterium
CGCTGGGGTCTCGCCGACTTTCGCTCCCGCTTCGGGCGCGATCCCGAGGGCTTCTGGTTGCCGGAGGCCGCCGTCGACCTCGAGACCCTGCGCGACCTTCAGGCCGAGGGCATACGGTTCACGATCGTGGGCTCGGACCAGGTCGAGGGCGACGCGCCGGCCGATGGTCGGGCGGGTGAGGTCGACCTGGGTGGAAGTCGCTCGATCGCCGTCTTCGCCTACGACGGGGGTATGGCCCACGGGGTATCGTTCGGGGGACTCCTGCGCGACGCGGCGGCCTGGGCCGACGAGGTGCGCCGCCGGGCCCGCCCCGACGAGCCGACCATCGTCAGCATCGCCACCGACGGTGAGACCTTCGGGCATCATCACACCTTCGGAGACATGGGACTCGCCCGCGTCATCGACGATCTGGCGGCCGATCCCGCGGTGCGCGTCGAGAACTACGCGTCTGCCCTCGAGCGATTGGGCACCGCGGGGGTGATGAGCCTCCACTCCCCCAGCGCCTGGAGCTGCGCGCATGGCGTGGGGCGATGGAAGGAGGCCTGCGGTTGCCGGGCCGGGGGCGACGATACGTCGCAGGCGTGGCGCGCCCCCCTTCGCGAAGGGCTCGACGAACTGGCCGCGCGCCTCCACGCCCTCTTCGCGCTCGAGGCCTCGTCGGAGGGCGTGGCCGACGCCTGGGCCCTCCGGGACCGATTCGGCCAGGTCGTCGGCGCCCCACTCGACCAGCGGGTCGCCCTGGTCGTCGCCGCGGCCCCGGGCGCCGACCCGGTGCGCGTGCTCGAGTTGCTGGAAATGGAGCGCGAGGTCATGGCGTCGTTCACGTCGTGTGCCTGGTTCTTCGACGATCTCGCGGGCCTGGAAACCCTGAACGTCCTGCGTTCGGCCGCCCGGGCACTCGACCTCGGTGGTCCGGCCGCGCAGCGCGCCGAAGACGACTTCCGGGCGACGCTCGCCTCGGCCGAGAGCAACGACCCGGATCGAGGCAACGGGGCCCGGTTGTGGGACCGCGATGTGCGCCCGCCGCTCCGAGCGCCGTGGAGGGCCGCCGCCGTGGCCGAGTTTCGCCGGGCCCTGGGCGCCCAGGATCCCCAGGCTCGCGCTGGAGCCTACCATGTGACGTTCGACGACGAGTCCGGCGTCGAGATCCGCGATCGGCGCACGGGCCGCCTCCGGCGCTGCCGCACCGAGCTCGTCGACGCGGGCGACGGGCACGGTCCGGCCGTGCGGATCGTCGCCCGTCTCGACGGCGGAAACCTCGACGCGTCGGTCACGATCGGCACGTCGGACCTGCCGCACCCATTCGAGAGAGACGTGACCGCCCTCCTGAGGGCGCGCCTTCTCAGTCGCTGGACCCAACCGGCGGCCCGTGCGGGATGGCTCACCCGGGGCGAGACCGGAAGTGCCGCCGCGGTGTCGGCCCTGGTGCGGCTGTTGGGAGACGGCGACGTGCGAGACGGCGCCGTTTTGCGAGACGCCGGCGAACTGGTCTCGTGGCTGGTCAGCCTGGGGCCCGATCTGCCGACGGAGGCGCTTGCGGCTCTGGCTTCGGCGCGGCGCCGCGCGGGCACTGCACTCGACGTCCTGTGCCAGAAGGCCGGACTGGAGCCCTCGGACTTCTAGGATTTCCTGCGCTCAGGAGCCGAACCCGAGCCGGAACACCCAGCGCCGCACCTCGCCGCTGCGTATCCCTTCGACCTGCAGCTCGCCGAATACCGCCAGGCCGGCCAGGCCGGCTCTCAAGCCGACTCCCGCCACGCCCCACGGTTCGGTCGAGCCGATCTGGGGGTTCGTCCATCGCCGACCGAGCCCCGCCATGACGTAGGGACTCAGCCCCGGCGTCGGAAGGGTGAGGGCGGCCACGACCGTGCCGCTCCGGTATTCGCACCCACCGGACGGAGACGGGGCCAGGCACTCGGGAAAGTACCAGTCGCCGACGGCGAAAACGCTCGCGGGCCCCAGCCGCAGGCCGGCCCGGGCGCCGACGCCGTCGACCCCTCCGAAAAGGTCGTTGGCGCGGCTGCCGTGCGCGCCGAACACCAACTGCGCTTCAAGCGCGGCGGGAGCGGTCAGAGTCCACCCAGCGGCGGCCGCGACGACCCAGACCCACGTCACCCGCCGCCGCATGTTCACCTCAACAGCCGTCCGGATCGAGAATCTCGATCCGATCGTCGGCGTTGGGGACGACACACAGGAACTCGAAGGGCTCGGCGCCCTCGGCCCGGTACCAATGCGGAACACCGGCCGGAATGAAGACGACGTCGTCGGCCGACACCGTGTGGGTCTCGTCACCGATTCCGATCGTGGCCCGCCCCCGCAGCACGTACTGCTCGTGCTCCACCGCGTTGGTATGACGGGGCATGCCCCCACCCGGCTGCATGATGAAGCGGCGCAGAGCGAAGTTGGGGCCGACGTCGGGTCCGATGAGAACCTGGCGTTCGGTGCCGGATCCAGCGCTGACGGTATCGCGAGCAATGTCGGCGGCGTGACGGACGGGCATGCGGGTCCTTGTGTGTGCAGCGGGAAGATCAAACCCCTTGGTACAGGGGGTATACACAAGGATGCGAAGCCCGGTCCGCGTAGTGCAAGGGATTTCGCCGGCCGCTAGCGCAGCCTCAGGGTCGCCACGACGGGAAGGTGGTCGGATCCCGCGTCGTCGGCCACGCGAATCGCCGACACATGCCACCCGTCGTCGACGAGAACGTGATCGATGCGGGCTCGGATCCAGCCGTTGAGCCGGGTCCCGCCCGCACCCCGGCCGCGCGCGTCGAACGCGTTGGTCCAATCCGCCCACGACGATCGATAGATCCGACTCTCCGGAGGGGTGTTGAAGTCGCCCGCGACGATGCGCGGGGTGGGCAGACTATCGACCCAGCGACGGGTGAGACGAAGCTCGATCTCGCGAAGAACCGACTTCTCCTTCATCTGTGGAATCGCGTCGAACACCCGACCGCGCCGAAAGAGATCGAGGCCGGCCCGTTGGGTCTCGAGATGCACGTTGGTGACCGACACCGGTTGACCGTGCCAATCGATCGTATAGGTCTGGACCAGGGCCGAGCCCCCCGCGAACTCGAAGGCGTCGCGCTCCATCGCGCTGGTCGCGACGATCGGGTGCCGGCTGGTGACGCATAGGCTCGCCTGCGAGTGCGTGTAGACGGGAAAACCGGCGCGCTCGAGGCCGAGCACCTGCTCGCGCAGCGCGCCTCCGCATTCCTGGAACACCACCACGTCGGCGTCGAGGTCGGCCAACAGGTTCGCGAGCGAAGTCCCCCGGTCTCCTCCCGCCGCGTTGAACGACGCGACCAGGAAGCGCTCGCCCGAACTCTCCGGCAGGAGGGTTCGCCAGCCGCTTCGCACACCCACCAGGGGACCCACGCCGATCGCAAGCGCCAGTCCCAGGGGAAGGAGGATGGCCCGGTCTTTCGTGGCCGCCCACGGGAC
>CAYGKI010000368.1:0-1231 GCA_964350235.1 uncultured Gemmatimonadaceae bacterium
CGACGACGTCGGGCGCGGGAGCGGCATCGACGCCGAGGCTGAGCTGCTCGCCGACCGCGCGCCGGCGGGGGGTGCGGTGGGGGCCGGGTCGAGGTGTCGGCTCGACGTCCGGTGGGCGGAACAGATGGAGGTCGGGGTCGCGGAGATCGTCGAGCGTCCAGCCACGTGGCACGACCATGCTGTCCGCGTGGCGCCGACACAGCGCGCTCGGAACGTCGTCGCCGCCCTCGGCGAGCACGTCGAGCCAGAAGACGAGGTCCTCGGCACGCATCCCGTACGCAACGGTGGCGAGCTCGGAGCATCCAGGGCGCCCACAGAGACGTTGCATCGCTGCGGACCTTAGTGCGAGACACGAGCGCGTCGCCGCTCTTGACGCGTGTCGAGGCGCAGCGAGCGCCGCGAGGATCCCGCACCACCCCGACGGCGCGCGCCATGATGGCGCGGAACGTCAGCTGTCGGGAACTGTGAGGTCACATGAAGCTCAAACTCATCCGGGTCGGTTTGTCGCTCGCCGGGAACGCCATCGGCCTGCTCGTCGCATCGCTGGTGCTCGACAAGATGTCGATCGACGGCGCGGCATTCCTCATCGCGGTCGTCATCTTCACGGTGCTGACCGCCGTGATCGAACCGCTCGTCGACAAGGTCGCCGAGCGACGTGCGCCGGCGCTCCAAGGCGGGAGCGCACTGCTCACCACGCTGCTCGCGTTGGTGGTGACCGCGCTCGTGTCGAGCGGGCTCGACATCTCCGGCCTCAGCACCTGGATCCTCGCAACCGTGCTCGTCTGGATCCTGACCGTGATCGCCGGCGTGCTGCTCGCCAAGTTCCTGCTCAGGAGCGTCGCCACCTCCTGAGGACCGACAGCCCGCGACCGAGCGGGCAGGATGGTCCGATGGCGACCTCGGACGGCCACGCACCAACCGCCGGCACACAGCCCGACCGGCCCCTGGCCGGGTTCCGTCACAGCGGGAATCCCGACGCGCCAGCGACGGCCGAGCTCGCCGAGCGCCGCAACGCAGTGGCGGAGTTGGGCGACGCGCTGCGCGACCTCACCGCCCTGGCGATCGGCACCGAGATTCCCACCGACTCGCTGCGTCGTGTGGCTGCCGATGCTCGTCGCGCGGCCGCGACGCTCGCCGGCCGGCAACGCCGTCTCGACGAGCCACCGTCGGTCGACGATCGGTCACGGGGTCAGCGATGGCTCAACCCGGTGGCCGGGGCCGGGCACGCCGG
>CAYGKI010000368.1:1241-2198 GCA_964350235.1 uncultured Gemmatimonadaceae bacterium
CCGTCGCACCTCCGATGCGCGTGGAGATCGTCGACGGCGCAGCGATCGGCTCGTGCACACTCGACCGGCGCTACGAGGGGCCGCCCGCCTACGCCCACGGTGGGATCAGCGCGTTGCTGCTCGACCAGATCATGGGATACGCGGCCGCAGCGGCCGGGCACCCTGGGATGACTGCACGGCTGGAGGTGCGCTACCGCTCGACGGTCCCGCTCGACCGGACGCTCACGGTGCGAGCCCACCTGATCGACGTGCTCGGCGCCCGGGCGGCGCTACGGGGCTCGATCGCCCTGGCCTCGGCGCCCGACGACGTGCTCGTCGAGGCGGAGGGTCGCTTCGTGGCCTTGCGCGCGGAGCAGGCCGCACGACTGTTCGGCAGCGGCTCGACGGGGCCGAAACCCACCGGGCAGGGGACCTAAGCCCATAGAAAGCGCCCAGCGGGTCTACGTACTGTTGACAGGAGTACGAACCGCGAAGGGGATCCCGATGACCGACTCGCTCATGGTGACCGACGGACACGTCGCACCGGCCGGACTCGACCCCGACACGCTGGTGATGATGCTCGACGCGCTCGGCGAGTTCGTCGGCCACGCGCTCCCCCCGAAGCTGCAACTCGAGCTCGACCACGACGACGTCTGTCCCGAGGACATCGTGCGCGCGATGAGCGACCCGAACCAGCTCGGCGTGCAGCTCGTGTTCGTCCCCGAGGCGTTCGGCGGCATGGACGGTGGGGCGTTCGATTCGTACCGCGTCTGCGAGGTGATGGCGCGCCACGACATCGGGTTGGCCACTGCGGTGTTCGCGACGTTCCTCGGCAGCGACCCGATCCTCTTCGGCGGAACCGTCGAACAGAAGCAGCGCTGGCTGGGAGCGATCGCCGAGGACGGCTTCGTGTTCGCCTACGGCGCCACCGAGCTCGACGGCGGCGACTTCGGCCCCACCGCCTGGTACCTGCTGCTG
>CAYGKI010000368.1:2208-3434 GCA_964350235.1 uncultured Gemmatimonadaceae bacterium
CGGCGCCACCGAGCCCGACGCCGGGAGTGATCTCGGCGCGATGAAGACCACTGCTGTGCGGATCGAGGACGACGGCGTCGTCACCGGCTACCGCATCACCGGCCGCAAGCAGTGGATCTCGAACGGATCGATCGCCGATGTCACCACGGTCCTGGCACGCACGCCCGACGGGCCCTCGTGGTTCGTCGTGCCGAAGGAGACACCCGGGTTGACCGCCGCCCACCCCGAGGACAAGCACGGCCTCCGCCTGTCCAACACCGCAGCACTGTTCCTCGACGACGTCGAGGTGCCCGCAGACCACCTGATCGGCGAGGTCGAGGGCAAGGGGCTGATCCAGGCCCAGCAGGTGTTCGGCTACACACGCGTGATGGTGGCCGCCTTCGGTCTGGGCGGCGGCTGGGAGGCGCTCGACCGCGCCATCGAGTATTCGCTCGAACGTCAGCAAGGTGGGGCTCCGCTCGCTGAGAAGCAGGGGTTCACCCACAAGCTGATCGTGCCCCATGCAGTGCGCCTCGAGGCGGCCCGCAGCTACATCGAGGACACCTCCGACCAGATCGATCGCGGCCTCGGCGAGAACGGGGCGAAGAACACCGAAGGTGCGATCGCCAAGCTGATGGCCACCGAGGCCGGCAATGCCGCAGCAGACGCAGCCATCCAGGCGCACGGGGGGTACGGCTACACGCGCGAATACGTCGTCGAGAAGATCAAGCGCGACGTCCGGATCACCACCATCTACGAGGGCACCTCGGAGATCATGGAGATGACGATCGCACGCGATCGCTGGCAGCAGCACCTGAAGACGAGTGGTGGCTACTACCGCGACCGCGCCGCAGCGTTGAACCGGTTGGCGACGACCCACCCGATGGTCGGCGCCGATCACGCTGCACTCGCCATGCAGGCACTCGCCGCCGTGCTCGAGGCCTGCCGTGTCGCGCGCCTGACGCGCAATCAGCACGTCCTGTTCCGGCTCGGCGAATTGATCACCCACGCCGAGTGCGCCGAGGTGTTCGCGCAACGAGCCGCTGCAGCGCTGGACGGCAACCGTCACGAGAAGAGCCACGATCGTTTCGACGGTGCCGCGCTGGCAGCGATGAGCCGCGTGTTCGCCCGCGAAGCCGCCCAGCAGGCCGGCCAGGAGGGCGTCCGCTGGGTGGCCGGCTCCGTCGACGCCGGGAGCGCCGACGTCGCACCCTTGCTCGCCACGATCCCCCACGACGCCATTCGCG
>CAYGKI010000369.1:0-3432 GCA_964350235.1 uncultured Gemmatimonadaceae bacterium
GAATCGGACTCGGGGTGGTGTCGCCCCGTCCTCCCCCTATATTATGTTCGCGGTGTGACTAATATCGGGAGATCGACGACACATGGGCGCCAACCGGCCTGGGGAATTCGAGTTGTTCGTGCTGCTGTCGGCCCTTCGTCTGGGCGCGGACGAGGCCTACGCCGTCGCCATCGTCGACGACATCGCGGCCCGCACCGGGCGCACCGTGCGGCGCGCGAACGTCTACACCGCGCTGCAGCGTCTCGAGGAGCGGGGCTTCGTGCTCACCCGCATGGGCGAGCCGCGGCCGGAGCGGGGTGGAAAGGCGCGTCGGCTGGTCGAGGTCACGCCGATGGGGCTGGAGCGGGTGCGCGAAGTGACCGACGAGCACCGCGCCATGGTCGGCGGACTGGATGACCTGCTGCGGGGCACCTCGTGAGGTCGCCGCGGTGGCTCCGCGCTCTTCTCACCCTCGCCGTCGAAGAGCCGCGCCGCGACGAGGTCGTGGGCGATTTCGAGGAGATGTACGCCCGCCGGGTGGCGGAGCGCGGCACGGCGTGGGCCGTCGTGCGCAGTGCGGGTGAGGCCCTCGCGTTGTCGACCGGATTCCTGGCCCGACGCGCTCGCCGGCGGCTCGTGGGGGGACTGGTGGCGGGTTCCGAACTGCGGCTGGCGTTGCGACTGATCGTGCGCTCGCCCCTGCTGTCGCTGACCGTCGTGCTGGCGCTGACGACCGGCGTGATGCTGGCCACCACGGGATTCACCGTCACGGCCGCCTTTCTGGGTCAGGAGCTTCCCTTCGACGAGGGGGCGCGGGTCGTCGACGTCGATGTCGTCGACGCGCGGTCGGGCGATCGCACGCTTCTGCCCGTCGCCCTCGCCCGGGCCTGGGCCGACGCCGATGTGCGCCTCGACCGCCTCGGCGCCGCGGTGACCACCGACCTGAACCTCACCCACGGAAGCGGTGAGGTCGAGCTGATCACTGTGCTCGGCCTGACGCCCGGCGCCTTCGACTACGTTCCCTTCCAGCCGTTGGCGGGACGTTTCCTGGCCGACGACGACGGTGGCGCCTCGGCCGGCGCCGCGGTGGTTCTGGGCGAGGCGCTGTGGCGGGGGCGGTTCGGCGCGGACCCCTCGATCATCGGGCAGGCCGTCGATCTCTCGGGCGTGACCCATCGGGTGGTGGGTGTCGTGCCCGATGTGGGCTTTCCCATGGCGGCCCAGGCCTACCGGGCGCTGTCGCTCGTGGACGAGGCGTCCGCGCGCGACGTGGCGGGCGCTCGCCTCGTCGGGCTGCTGCCGCCCGAGGGGCAGGTCGAGCAGGTCGAGGGCGCCCTGAACGGGATCGCCGCGGCCGACGCAGGGGCGGGCTACGCCGGGCCGGAGGTGCGCGCACGGGTGCGCCGGGTCGAAGACCCCCCGGTGGTGGGCGGCGTGGGAGGGCTCGTCGTGGCGCTTCTTCTGGGACTCCTGGTCGTGATCGCGGGCAATGTCGGCAACCTCATGATGGCTCGAGCCTTTGCCCGCCGAGGCGAGTTGAACGTGCGGGCGGCCCTGGGAGCCGACCGCGTTCGGCTGGTGTCGCAGCTCACGATCGAGGCGCTGGCACTCGCGGTGGCCTCGGCCGTCGCCGGTCTCATGATCTCGCAGCGGCTGCTCCTGTGGTTCGCGCGGTCCGAAGAGGAGATTCCGCCCTGGATCGATCTCGGTCTGGACGTCACCACGGTGGCCTTCGTGGTGCTGGTGACCTTGATGATCGCCGTGCTGGCCGGCGTGTTGCCGGCGCTGCGCGCGACGCGGGTGCGGGGCGAGGGGCTGCGCTCTTCCGCGACGTCGATCGCGGGGGTGAAGTTCGGCTGGCTCCACGACGTCATGATCGTCGCGCAGATCGCCCTCGCCGTGGGGGTGCTGGGTGCGGCGGCCAGCATCAACCGCGGATGGGTGCGGGGCTTCGACGAGACGGCCCTTGGGCCCGGAGCCGAATCGACGCTCGTGGCGGCGATCCGGCTTCCCGCGGGAGTCGACGACCCCGGGACCCTGCGGCGAGCGCTGGTGACCGAACTGGTGGGGCTCGGGGGTGTCGAGGCGGTGAGCAGCGCGAACCACACCCCCGGGGTCGACGCGCCCCTGAGGCGGGTGGTGGTCGAGGGGGTGCCGGGGGGCGCGGCGGGGCTACAGGTGCCGGTCGCACGGATCGACGACGGCTTCTTCGAGGTCATCGAAGCCCGCCCCCTGGTCGGCCGACTGATGCGGGCCGAAGACTTCGGGCCGGGTGCGGCGAGGGTCGCGCTCGTCAACGAGGCGTTCGTGAACGATCGCCTGGGCGGAGCGAATGCGATCGGGCGGCGCATTCGTATCGCGGGCTCCGCAGACGAGGTTCCGGTCTGGCACGAGATCGTCGGCGTGGTGCCCGATCTCGGTCTCAGCGGGCTGGATCCGACGCGGGCCGGCGGGCTCTACCTCGCCATGGAAGCGCCCCCGACCTTCGATCTGCTCATTCGCGCCGATGATCCGTCTCCGGCGTTCGTGCAACAGGTGCAGGCCGCCGTCTACCGGGTGCACCCCGAGGTGGCGGTCGAACACGTGTCGGTGCTCGCCGAGGTCGTGCGCGACGTGAGAAGGATCTTCACCGGCATCGGATCCACCTTCACGCTCCTCGGCTCGATCGTCCTGGGGCTGTCGCTGCTCGGGATCTACTCGATTCTGGCCTTCGAAGTGACGCGGCGAACGCGCGAAATCGGCGTGCGGGTCGCGCTCGGCGCGCAGAGGCTCGACGTCGTGCGTCCGGTGCTCGGCCGCGTCGCCCGGCTCGTCGCCGTGGGGGGCGTGGTCGGGATGATGCTGGGCCTCGCGCTGGGACGCCTGGCCGCCGGCACCTTCATGCTGCGGGTCCCCGAGACGGGCCTGGCAACGCTGGCCGTGCTCGTGGTGATCGTCCTGGCGGCGGCGCTGGCGGCGTCGGCGGTGCCGACCCTGCGGGCTCTGGCGATCCAGCCGGCGGGCGCGCTCCGGGCCGAGTGAGGATGTCGGGCGGTGTAGTCGATCGGCCGTAGCGCCGTATGGAATGGGCGAATATTCTGCGGCAGGAACGATCGAGCGCCGGAGCCCCCCGTGACCGCCGAACGCACAACCCGACTCCATGCCATGCGCACGCAGGCTCTCGCCCTGGTCGCTGCACTGTTGGTCGGCCTGCCCGCGCCGGCCGCCTCGCAGTCCGTTCGGGCGGTGTCGCTCGCCTTCGACAACGACGGGTTCAACTTCTGGATCCCCCCGCGCCAGCGCACCGACTGGTTCTACACGCACGGCACCCGGCTCGACGTCGTGCTGATGGCCCGCCCCCCGGCCGAGGGGCTCTTCGGTGTGGAGGAACTGCCCGTGTGCGGATCCGAGGGGGCCGCCGACACGGCCGGGGCGGCCGCCGAGTGCCTGGTCACCCACCTCCGCCTCTCGCAG
>CAYGKI010000370.1:0-3412 GCA_964350235.1 uncultured Gemmatimonadaceae bacterium
CAGGATCGACTGCTCGGGGTCGGGTGCCGGCGCATAGGCGACCACGTGGTCGACCGCCTCGTCGACCGAGGCGAACGTCTGGCGCAGGTGCTGGGCGAGGTGGGTGAGCGGCGGCGCCTTCAGCGGAGGCGGATCCATCGAGTGGCATTGGCTGCAGATGTACTCGACGACCTGCTCGCCGGTCAGGGTGCTTCCTGCGGGAACCTGCGCCGTCGCCTCCACCGGTGTGAGCGGAGTCGTGGCGGGTGCCACGGCGGGCTGATCGACGGTCGGTTCCGCGGCCTCACCCAACTCGGGGTCGGCGGACGACGACGGGCCGCCGCACGCGGCAACGACCGTGGCCCCGAGAATCGCGAGGGACCGAAAGCGCACGAGCATGAGAAACCTCCCGGAGGACTGGGGAGGGTCCGCCACTGGAGGCGGGACTGCGTCCCGACTCCTTCTGAATATACGACGCTCGGGCGCCGCCGTCGTTAGGGGATCGCGTCGGCGACGCCGCGGGTCAGCGAGACACCGATCGGGCTGAGTAGCCGATGCCGTCGGGACCGGCCCCCGCCGGCAGGTAGCCCACGACCCGTCGCTCGCCGACGTCGACGATGGCGATCCGGTTGGCTGCGGAGAGCGACAGGAAGAGGTGGCGACCGTCGGGATGAAGAATCAGACCCTGCGGTCCCTCGCCCGCGAAGGCGATGCGCCCGAGTTCCTCGTAGCTGTCGCCGTCGAAGAAGCGGAGCACCTCGTTGCGCAGATCGGGCACCAGGATCTGTTCGACGCCGGGGGTGAAGAAGATGCGGTAGGGCCACCCGAATCCCTCGCCCACGGTCGTCGCCGCGCCGTCGCTCGTGGTCCAGGCGGTGACTCGGCCCGTCGCGTTGCTGCCGGCGATCACCCGGTCGCCCGACGGCGTCACGTTGATCGCCTCCGGCTGCGCGGGTGCGCTGAGCGCGCGCACCGGACTCCCGCTTCCTCGCGCGAGCTCGGTCACGGTGTGCGACCCCATGTCGCCGGTCCAGAGCGTGCGCCCGTCGGCCGTGGCGGCGACCATGTGCGAGCCCTGGGCATTGGTCGGGAGGGCCTCGACGATCTCGCCGTCGGCGACGCGCACGATCACGACCGTGCCGGTGCTCTCCGAGGTCACGGCCACGAGGGAGTCCCCGGGAAGAAAGACGATGCCGTGGGGACGCGTGTATCGGCCCAGATCGATGGTGCGGAGCACCGAAGCCGAGGGGACTCCGAAGACGGTGAGCGTCTGGCCCCCGTAGTCGGTGCCGACCGCCACGCTGCCATCGCGCGAGACGACGAGTTCATGGGGACCCGGGCCGGTGGGCGCCGTGGCGACGGCGGTCGCGGTGGCGAGGTCGATGAAGCTCGCGTTGGCGCCCTGCTTGTTGAGGACGACGACGGTGCCCGTCAGGCCGGCGGGCGCCTGAGCGGACGCGGGCGATGCGATGGCGAGGGCATAGGCCGCACCGAGGGCGCAGGCGACCCGAAGGGCGAGGGGAGCGGTCATCATGTCGAGCCTCCACGGGGTTCGTTCGGAGCGGACGGGGGTGAGGGCGGCGCTGAGGACGCCGAGGGCGGGGACGACGCCAGGGACCGGGGCGAGGACGCCGCAGGGGCGTCGCCGTCCCGCAGGATCACCTCGCCACACCACTTGCAGAAGACGGCATCGCCGTCGTGATTGTGGCGGGAGCAGCCGGCGCACGAGACCTTCCCGGTCGTCGGGCGGCTCGCGTAGGCGATCTCGGCGGTCACGATCCCGGTGGGGACCGCGATGATCCCATACCCCATGATCATGACGATGGTGGCGAGTCCCTGACCGAGCGGGCTCTGGGGGGCGATGTCGCCATAGCCCACCGTGGTGAGGGTGACGACGGCCCAGTAGACCCCGCGCGGAATGCTCGTGAAGCCACCCTCCGGGCCCTCGATCAGGAACATCATCGACCCGACGATGGCCACGATCGTCATCACGGCGAAGACGAACACGGTGATCTTGTACCGGCTCGCCCGGAGCGCCGCCATCAGCACGCTGGCCTCACCCGAGTAGTGGGCCAGCTTCAGGATTCGAAAGACGCGCAGCACCCGCAGAATACGCACGACGGCCAGCACCTGGCCGCCCGGCAGCAGCACCGACACGTAGGTGGGCAGGATCGCCAGTAGATCGATGATTCCGAGCCCGCTGCGCGCATAGAGGCCGGGGCGACCGACGCACCACAGCCGCGTGAAATACTCGATCGTGAAGATGATCGTGAAGGCCCATTCGGCCGCCCTCAGCAGGTCTCCGTGCTGAGAGCGGATCGCGGCGACACTTTCGACCATCACCACGAGCACACTCGCGAGGATCGCCGCGATCAGGACGAGATCGAAGTTCCGGCCGGGCTTCGTGTCGTGTCCGAAAATGACGTTGAAGGTCGTGCGGCGAGCCTCCGAGGCGGTCTCGGGGGGACGGAGTCGGTGGAGCGACATTCCGGCCCTCAGCCGCCCGTCGCCCAGGGGGCCGGTCGTTCGGTGTACGTCGGATCGACCTCGAAGACCTCGGCGGCGAACGGACCGGTCTCGATGTCGACCACGCGCGTCGTGATCCGGGTCATGATCGACTGGGCCGGAACCTCCGGCTCTTCGGGTTCCTCCTGTCTGCGCCCGAACAGGCCGCCGAGGCGACCGGCCGCGTTGCGAGCCGCATCGGCCGCGGCGTCACGCGCTGCATTCCCCGCGGCCCGGCCGGCCACGGCTCCCATGCCCTCGCTGAGCGGCTGGCCCGTCATGGCCAACACGGCGTCGCGATCCAGTTCCTGCCCCGGCGCCACGACCACCACGTAGGCGGTCGACTCGAGGGTGGTGCCCTCGAGGCCGTCCATCTCTTCCTGCATGCGGGCCATGGCGGTGCCGACCTGCGGGTTCGCCGCCATGATCTGCTCCATCGCGCTGTCCCGCTCGTTCATCGTGGTGAGCCAGGGCATGTCGCCCTGGGCGAGCGCGTCACCCATCAGCTCGGACGCCGACGGGAAGTCCTCGCTGATCCACAGCTCCGTGACCATCACCATGTCGCCGGCGTCCTGCATCGCGCCGTCGTCGTCTTCGGCCGTGAATTCGACGTTCATCGTGAGGACCAGGCGCTCGGCCTCCCACTCGCCGAACGACCTCCGGTCTCCCGTGCGATCGGCGTCGAACGAGAAGTCCGCCTCGACCCGGGGATCGTCGGAGGCCGCGTCGCCGGACGATGCGGGAGCTCCGGAGGGGGCCGCGCCCGAGCCCGCCTCGATGTCGCCGGCCATCTCCGACGACATCTGATTCGCCCACTCCATCATCTCGGCGAAGCTCGAGCGAAAATACGTCCGGTCCTCGTGATCGATCACCAGAAAGGTGCCGTCGAGCAGGTTCGTCACGGTCGCCGAACGCCCGTCGTCGGTGC
>CAYGKI010000371.1:0-977 GCA_964350235.1 uncultured Gemmatimonadaceae bacterium
ATGCTGACCGAACTGGGGCACGAGGCGAGCGTGATCGGCGTGGCGAGGCTGTACGCACCGATCGCCGGCACCCTGGTGATCGACACCGTCGACGCACACCACGCCTCTGCGGTCGAGGCCACCGGCATGCGCTGCGTGGTCACCGACACGGTCATGTCGACCCCCGACATCGCCCGCGACCTCGCCCGCACCACCCTGCGCTGACCCCCACACTCTCGTTTGCGTTGCATTCTGGGTGGGCCCGGCCACCAGGAATGCAACGCAAACGGGGAATTCAGTCGGCCAGGCGGGGCAGGCCCTCGTCGAGTGACGTCCACGGCGACCACTGCAGATGGATGCGTGCGCGCACCGGCGACACCGCGAAACGCTCGAGTTCGTGGAGGCGGGCAGGCCCGGCGACGGGTTCGAGCGTCTCGGCACCCGGCACGGTCGCGGCGATCCGACGCCACACGTCCACGATCGGGGTCTGTTCGCCGGTACCGATGTTCACCACCAGACCGCTGCCGCGAGTCCCGGCGCGCACGAGCGCGTCGACGACGTCGTCGATGAAGATGAAGTCCCGGGTCTGTCGTCCGCCGCCGGACAGCTGTGGCGCTCGACCCGTCCGCGCTGCGTCGTGCAACGCTGCGACCACACCACCGGATGGTCGCTGCCGAGGTCCGTACACACTGGTGAGTGCGAGTGCCGTGAACTCGATGTCGTGCAGATCCCGATACGACACGAGGAGGTCGACGATGGCCCGCGCCACGACCCCGCGGATGTCACGGGGCTCGAGTTGCGACGGTTCGCCCTCCTTCACCGGGAGCGATCGGACGGCGGGGTGTCCGTAGATGGCCGTCGCCGGCAGGGCCACGACCACCTTGGCCACCCCGTGACGCCGGGCGGCTTCGAGGACGGCGAGGGCGCCGGCGAACGCTTCCGCCTGGGCGCCGGGGCCGGCGTCGCTACGCGTGTGCAGCGCGAGGTGGTAGATGACC
>CAYGKI010000371.1:987-1969 GCA_964350235.1 uncultured Gemmatimonadaceae bacterium
AGACGCGGTGGTGATCGCTCAGCGCGTAGGTGATGCGCGGGAGCAGCGCGAGGTGGTAGATGACCTCGGGGCGACGGAACCCGATCGAGGCCTCCGTTTCCCCGGCGACGCTGTCGAGATGGTGGATCCGCAGACCGCTCCCGACCGCGCGGGCCGACGAGAGATTGGCGAGCGAACCCGACGTCAGGTTGTCGATGACGTCGACGGTGTGCCCCTCGACGAGCAACCGGTCGACCAGATGTGAGCCGATGAAGCCCGCTCCCCCGACGACGACGACGTTCACGATGACGACCGTAGCGCCGGTGTCACGCGTCCGGCGCTGGAACCGACCCGCCGACGAGCGTGGCGCCGTCGGCCACGTCACCCTCGGCGCCCACCATTGCGTCGCAAGCGACGGCGTCGGCGCCGATCGACCCCATCACCAGCGATCGCTCCACGGTCGAGCGGGCGCCGACGACTGCGCCGGGCAACAGTACCGAGTCGATGATCCGGGCACCGGCAGCCACCACGACACGCTCGCCGATGATGCTGTTGCTGACCGTGGCATCGTGCGCGACCCGGGCGCTCGGGGCGACGGGGACGCAGGTCTCGGTTCCACGGGTGGCGTCGAGCAGGTCGAGGTTGGCCGCCCGGTAGAGGTCGGGGCGCCCGGCATCGATCCAGTAGTCGTCGGTGGCAACGCCGAAGAGTCCGCCGTCGGCGACGATGCGGGGAAAGGTGTCGCGCTCGATCGACACCCGCTCGCCGGCAGGGATCCGATCGAGCACGGACGGCTCGAACACGTACGTGCCGGCGTTGATCAGGTTGCTCGGCTCGGTGCCGGGGGCGGGCTTCTCCACGAAGGCGTGTACGGAGCCGT
Organism: uncultured Gemmatimonadaceae bacterium; assembly: GCA_964350235.1. GTDB lineage: Bacteria > Gemmatimonadota > Gemmatimonadetes > Longimicrobiales > Gaopeijiaceae > JAWLHJ01. The sequence goes on from CAYGKI010000371.1 coordinate 1,847, forward strand.
CGTCGGCGAGATCGACCACGCCGAATGCGGACGGGTCGTCGACACCGATCAGGTGCAGCGTGGCCTCGGCGCCGAAACCACGGTGCGCTGCCACCAGCGCGCCCACGTCGAGGTCGGTCATGA
>CAYGKI010000371.1:1979-3137 GCA_964350235.1 uncultured Gemmatimonadaceae bacterium
CGGATCGCGCCGGCGGTGTCGAGCGGCTCGTGCTCGACGGCGTAGCTGAGTGCGACGTCACCGCACCGGCCGTCGGGGAACGCCTCCATGAACGGCTCGGGACGGAACCCGAGCGCCAGGACGACCTCGGTGACCCCGCCACGCCCCAACCGGTCCACCAGCCGAGCGATCATCGGGCGGTGCCCGACCGGCAGCATCGGCTTGGGCGCACTGAACGTGAGCGGGCGGAGGCGGGTACCGAAGCCTCCGACGAGGACGACGGCGCGCATCAGCCGCCGCTGGTGTCGGTGGGCGTCTCGGTGGTGTCGGTCGGCTCGGTCTCGGCGACGTCGTCGGGAGCGAGCGACGAGTCGGGGGCGAGCTGACCGGAGTCGATCGCACCCAGCGACGGCAGATCGGGCGCCCACGGCGGCATGACGATGTCGGTACCGTCCGGCACGAAGGCGATCACGACCACCATCTGGTCCTGGTCGAGCCGGATGTTGTCGAAGTCGGCGATGTAGGTGGTGCCGTCGTCGGTGTCGGTGAAGTTGTCCAACACGACGACATGCAACGACCCGTCCTCCTCGGTGCCGTCGACGTCGCTGGGGGTTTCGCCGTGCTCCCACTCGCGGACCTCTTCGCGATCCGGGAACGTGGCCCGGAGTGCCGGTTCCTGGGTCTCGGGGAACTCGATCTTGCTGTTGCTGAGTTCGACGCCGTAGGTGTCGAGGAACACGCCGAGGCGGGCGTTGCTGCCGACCGCGGCCGACGTGAACGGATGCCAGTGGATGAGGCCGTCGTCGTGGCTGTGGATGCCCGTACGGGCGTAGGCGTTGTAGTTCTCGGTGCCCTGCTGTTCGGCGTCGCCTTCGAGCTGGAACCATTCGCCGCAGAGGTTGAAGCCGTAGGCGTGGTGCCAGTGGTCGGATGCGAACGGCGCGCCGGACGCGTCGACGGAGGGTCGGCTCTGGCGGGCGTAGAACACGAGCGCCAGGCCCAGCACGATGACAAGGGTGACCACCATCGGGAACAGCGTTCCGCCCTGGAATCGAACCTTGGTGCCCGAGCCCGACCGGGCGAGCTTGGCGGCTTTCTTGGTGGATGACGAGGAGGGTGCCACGACTGGTAGAGGCTAGCGGCGACCGGCGCCGATGTGGGATCGGGCCGCCTCCGCGA
>CAYGKI010000371.1:3184-3396 GCA_964350235.1 uncultured Gemmatimonadaceae bacterium
CCTGCAGCGACTCGAGCAGGGCGTGGTAGGCCGCGCCGACCGCGGCGGGCGATGCTTCGCGTTCCACCCAGGCACGCCCTCGCGCGCCGAGTTCGGCGGCGCGAGCGGGGTCGTCGACGAGCGCACGGATGGCGGCGATGAACTCCTCGGGGTCGTCGGGCGCCACGGCCACGCAACCTCCCGACGCGTCGAGGCTCTCCGGCACCGCCGTG
>CAYGKI010000372.1:0-3161 GCA_964350235.1 uncultured Gemmatimonadaceae bacterium
CCTATGCCCAGCCCGAGGCGCGGTGGGTTTTCGCCCGACAGGTGCTCGAGGGTCTGAAGGATCGGGGGGTCGAAGCCGCAGTGCTGACCAACCCCCCGCTCGCCGGTTCCAACATGAACTACGGATTCCTGCCGGAGGGCGCTACCGAGCAGGCCTGGGCCCAGTATCACGTGGCCTCGGCCCACACCTTCTCGATTCTCGGCATCGACATCGAGTCCGGGCGAGACTTTCTCGCGGGCGAAGAGGCACCGGTCGTGATCATCAATCGTGAAATCGCCCGAGAGCACTTCGGCGACGTCGACCCCGTGGGCCGCTCCATTCGGCTTCTGGGGACGGAGCGCACCATCGTCGGGGTGGTCGCTTCGACGCGACACTTCGGTCCGGACCAGCCGCCGCCTGGCGAGATCTACGTGCCGTTCAGGCAGGACCCCTGGGGGTTCAGCCACCTGGTGGCCACGGGCGGGCCCGACCTGGGAAGGCTGATGCAGGAGGTCGTTCACGGGATCGATCCGAGCCTGCCCGAATCCGGGTCGGCGCCCTACGCCGCCCGTGTGTCGGCCTGGTTCGCCACGATTCGGCTCCAGCTTGCCGTCGTGGGCGCCCTGGGCTTGATCGGCACATTCCTCGCCGGCCTGGGATTGTACACGATCATCGCCTACCACGTGCGCTCCCGATCGCGAGAGATCGGGATTCGGCGCGCCCTCGGGGCACCGTCGAGCGGGCTGTTCCGCAACGCCATGCGGCAGGCCACCGCAATGGGCGCGGCGGGTGCCGCGGTCGGGCTCGCCATCTGGTGGAGCCTGTCGGGATGGGTCGGCGCGCTGTTGGCGATCGACTCCGACGGGGGGCCCTGGCCCGTGTTCGGCGTCGCCACCGTGGTGCTCCTCGTATCGGTGATGGCCAGTCTCGTCCCGGCCCTGCGCTCGATCCGGATCGAGCCCACGCAGGCCCTGCGGGCGGAGTGAACGCCGTGCCTGGCGACCGCTCCACCGAGCAGGCGACCTATCGAACCGAGAAGACGACCACGACGGGCGGGTTCGAATACGCGCCCTGCTCCCGGTCGGCGCGCTGCATCGTGAGGTAGAGCAGGCCAGCCTCGGCATCGAAGGCGCCTCCCCCCATTTCGGAGGTCGAGAACGGCGCCACGAAGGGGCCCGAGGCATAGGGCAGGACGCTCTGGGGACCGCGCTCCCCCCGCGCTACCGCCTCCATCTCGGCGACATCGTAGGCCCAGTAATACAGGCTACGGTCGGCGGGATCCCGCGCGCAGTAGCCCCCGCAGGCCGCCTCGGCGCCCGTCGGCACACACTTGTAGCAGACGCCCGACGGCCCGTGCCCGCCACTGTGCCCGAGGGTGAGGTACGTTCGACTGCCGGGCACGATGAAGCCGAAGACGGCGCGGGACAGATGCGTCCACAGGTCGTTGCTTCCCGAGGCGTTCGACAGATCGTCGTGCAGCGGAGCCCCGAGGTCGTAGCCCAGGAGCGCCCGCGTCGAGACCTCGTCATCGGGGGACGCCTCAAGGGCGAAGGCGAGAGGGTCGAAGGCGAAGGCCGAGGGGCCCACGCTCGCGCGGGAGATGATGGGGATTCCGCTGGAGGCCCCCGTGATCATCGATCCACCGAGGGCCGCCTGCCACTCGGCCGGGATCGGTGACATCCACCCTCCCGCGCGGGCCGCGCCCTCGAGCGAGTAGAAGCCGTCGACCGTCGACCCGGCCAGATCGTGCGGATCCCGAATCACCAGCGTGGTGCGACGATTGTCGCCCGGGGCGTCGTAGTACTCGTAGGCGTTGACGAGCAACTCGGGGCCGGCGGCGCCTTCGACCAACTTCAACCCGGCAATCCCGGCGACCGCCTCGGGGTTGGTCGGGGCGCGCCCGAGAATCGCGCTGAAGGGCTGCCGTGGTGACGCCGCCATCTCAAGGTCGCCGAGTTCCGCGGACTCGACGAGCGCTGGCATCTCGAACTCGGCAATCGCCTGGTGGTGGGCGTGGCCCACCATGAAGATCGACGAGCCGGCCACCTCGATCGGTCCTTCCGAGTAGTTCAGATCCGAGGCGCCGAAGGTCGAGGCGGGAAGCCGAAACGCTCCGACGTATTCGAGGGCGGCGATGTCGACGAGCGGTGCGCCCGCCGGATCGCCGGGATCGGGAACGCCGACGCCGTCTCGTCCGCAGGCGACAACGAGCAGCGCCCCGAACACGACCGTGAGGGGCAGCGAGCGGCGCGGAGGGGTCGGGTCTGCGGGGCGAAGGGCCATGATCGAAGGTAGGCAGGCCCGGTTCTTCGGGTCCAGCGTCCGTTCCGATCCGACGCGATCGGGGCCAGATTCAGGGGCCTCCCCCACTCACGACCGGACGACCGCCATGACCTTCGTATCGGAGCTGGAACCCCGCGCCCTCTGGCAGCATTTCGACACGATCCTGACCATTCCCCGCGGCTCGAAGGAAGAAGGCCCGATGCGGGCGTTCGTCGTGGGAATCGCGGAACGAAACGGCCTCGCCCACGACACCGACGCGACCGGAAACGTGGTGGTGCGCAAGCCCGGCACGGCGGGCAAGGAGACCGCCCCTGTGACGGTGCTCCAGGCGCATCTCGACATGGTGAACGAGAAGAACTCCGAGGTCGACTTCGACTTCTCCCGCGATGCCATTCGCCCCGTGCTGGACGGAGAGTATCTCACGGCCGACGGCACGACGCTCGGCTCCGACAACGGCATCGGAGTCGCGGCGATGCTCGCGCTGATGGAGGCCGACGATGAAGTGCACGGCCCGCTGGAGTTCCTCTTCACCATCGACGAAGAGACCGGGCTCACGGGCGCGGCGGGCCTCGACCCCCGCCTCCTGACCGGGCGCCAGCTCATCAACCTCGACTCCGAAGACGAGGGGGCGCTCACGGTCGGGTGCGCGGGGGGCTCCGACACGCGACTCGTCCTCGAGGTCCAGACCACGTCTCCGCCCGCGACTGCCGTGGCCCGCACCGTCAAACTCCTCGGCCTCCACGGCGGGCACTCCGGCGTCGACATCCATCTACAGCGGGGCAACGCCGTGCAGTTGCTCGCCCGCATGCTTCGCACCGCGGAGGGGCCCGGCTCGCTGGCCACCCTCGAAGGTGGAGACAAACACAACGCCATTCCGCGCGAGGCGTGGGCGACGGTCG
>CAYGKI010000372.1:3171-3384 GCA_964350235.1 uncultured Gemmatimonadaceae bacterium
CCCACGGCAGAGGCGGCCGAAGACTTCGTTCGGCGGGTCACCGAGCAGTTCGAGTCCGTGCGCGCCGAGTACGCCACGACCGAGGCCGGCATGCAGATGCGCGTCGACGACGCGCCCGTGCCCCCGGCGGTGTGGTCGGCCGAGGGCGGGGCACGGGTTCTCGACGTCGTCGTGGCCCTGCCCCACGGCGTCGTCGCCATGAGCAACGACATC
>CAYGKI010000373.1:0-3382 GCA_964350235.1 uncultured Gemmatimonadaceae bacterium
CCAGCTCCACACCGCCACAGGGAAGTTGAAAGCGCTGATGATGCCGACCACCCCGAGTGGGTGCCACTGCTCCCGCATGTGGTGGTCCGGCCGTTCGCTCTGCATGGTCAGCCCGTAGAGCTGGCGCGAGAGGCCGGTGGCGAAGTCGCAGATATCGATCATCTCCTGCACCTCGCCGGCGCCTTCGGCCTTGATCTTTCCCATCTCCAGCGTGACCAGCGCGCCCAGCGCGTCCTTCTTCGCACGCAGCGCGTCACCGAGGTCACGAATGACCTGTCCACGCTGAGGGGCCGGTACGCGGCGCCACTGGAGGAACGCTTCGTGCGCGCGGTCGACGATGCCGTCGTACTCGTCCTCCGTGACTTCGCGGACGCTCGCGATGCGACTTCCGTCCACGGGAGAGACGATGGCGAGCTCGGGGCCCGATCCGGACCAGGCCCCGGCGAAGCCACCGAGGTTCACGTCCTGCAGGTCGAGGGCATCGAGGATGGTCTTACGGTCCATGATGTTCCGGAGTTGGGGTGACCGCGTCCGTGCCGGCGTCTTCAGCCGGGGGCTACGGCGCATGGAGAAGAGAAAGTTGGCACAGGATCGACGTTGTCGGAACTTGGCAGCTTATGCGCACTATACATGAGGCACGGTTCTTCAGAATCCCGAATTGAAAAGGAATGGTCATGGCCCACGACTGGCTCGAGCGCGACGATCTATCCGTGTTCGTGGTTGCCGGCGTCCCCAAGGGTTTCAACAGGAAGCTCCAGGAGACCATCACGAAGGAACACGGCGAGAAAGCCGTCTCCATGCGCGTCAACGACGAGCTCGCGGACTGGGTCCTCACGAAGGTCAGAGGGGAGTATCGCCCTTCCTCGAAGCGCAGCACGGCGTCGAAGGCGCTTTGGCGGGCCTTCCGGGCCCTGGCGGCGGCCCGCTACCACCTCCGGGACGATCCCGACATGAGCGAGGACGTCCGGACCCTCCGAGACCAGGTGGAGGCACACTGGATGAAGATCACGCCCCTCAACCGGGACAGCGAAGACTGACCCGGGCGGACGCGCCCACCGCCCCGACGCCTGACGGGCGGTGGCGCTCCGGATTCCGGCTCAGGAGCCGAGGATCTCGCGGATGATTCGATTCCGGTGCGTGAAGATGTCACGCACCTGCCGGCGGACCAGCGGGAGTGCCACCTCGCCCAGGGGCCAGATGGGCAGCCGGTAACGCACCTCATCGGTCATGCGCGTCCGGCCATCGCCCAGGTCTTCGAAGACGTGGCGGTGGATCCAGGTGTGGTACGGCCCCCGTAGCTGCGTGTCCGTGAAGGCGTAGGGAGGGTCCCACTCGGTGATCTCGGTCCGCCAGCCGAACGGCAGGCCGTTGAGCCTCAGCCGGTAGTCGATGAGGGCGCCCCGCCGCATCTCGATGGGGGTGGGCGTGACGATGCGGAAGCGAAGCGCCGGCGGAGTGATGCGCTCCAGGTTCTCCGCCGCGGCGAAGAAGGGGAAGACCTGGTCCCGGGGCAGGTCCAGGACCGTGACCGCCCGGAGGAGATGCGTGCCACCGGGCTGTCCGCCCACGTCGGGGTCGACGTAGTCGTCGACGTCGTGCGCCCGCGGGGGGCGTGAAGGTGCTTTCGTCATGCCAGGGCTACACGTGTGCGCGCGAGAACGCCTACGTCTGTGCCGGGCTCAGCCCTGGGCCTCGCGCTGCTTCCGCTTCCAGAACGGCTCCTCGTCGTCGAACACCGGTCGCACCCGTCGGACCAGGCGGACGTTCCCGCGCCCGAAGAGCTTCTGCAGCGCGTCCAGCGTCTCGGCGTCGGGCTTCACCCCCAGGGACCGGGAGCGGAGCCGCGGAGCGCGCTCGCCGTTGTCCTCGCCCACCTGCAGCCAGATCTGGGACGATCCCGGGTGCTCCTTCAAGACGGTGCGAGCTTTGGCGAACGCCTCCTCCGGCACGCTCGAGCCCAGCTCCAGCTCGATCTGCACGGCCAACTCGCCGGCTTCCGTGATCTCCTCCAGGGAGCGCGCCGAGTCCAGGAAGATGGGCGGGTCCTCCTCGTCGCGCTCGCGGTTGCTGACCTTGCCGGTGATGAGCACCACGGCGTCCTGCTGCAGGATCTCCTTGTGGTCCTGCCAGGCGTCGCGGAAGGCCAGCACGGTGGCGGTGCCGTTGAAGTCCTCCACGGTGATCTTCCCCCACTCCGAGCTGTCCCGCTTGGAGATCTGGCGGGCCACCGACGTCACCACGCAGGGTAGCTCCACCGTAGTGCCCGCCTTCTCCTGGAGCGTGTCCGAGGCCACGCCCTCGAAGGCCCGCACCACCTCCCGGAACCGGTCCAGGGGGTGCCCCGAGATGAAGAAGCCCAGGGCGGCCTTCTCCCGGGCCAGGAGCTCGGGCTCCGGCCACTCGGGGATGCGGGGCAGGGTGGGCGCGCCGCGGGGGAGCGCCGAGGCGTCGCCGAAGAGGGAGGCCTGACCGGCCTCGATCTCGGCGGCCCGGGCCTGCACCTCGGCGTACGCCGTGTCCAGCCCGGCCAGGAGCTGGGCCCGGTGGCCGAAGGCGTCAAGGGCGCCTGCGGCGATGAGGGCCTCGCAGGCGCGCTTGTTCAGCGCCCGGGTGTCGATGCGCTCCAGGAAGTCGAAGAGCGAGGTGAACGGGCCGCCGTCCTCCCGGGCATCCAGGATGGAACGCACCGCGCCGTGGCCCACGCCCCGCACGGCGCCCATGCCGAAGCGGATCTTGCTCTCGGCCGTCACCGTGAACTTCCAGCCCGACTCGTTCACGTCCGGTGGAAGCACCTCCACCGAATCGTCGAGCTTGGGGATGAAGCGGGGGAGGTCCCGGCACGCCCCGATGTACTTCACCACGCTGTCCGTGCTGTCCAGCACCGACGACAGCAGGGCGGCCATGAACTCGGCGGGGTAGTGGGCCTTCAACCACGCCGTCTGGTAGGAGATGAGCGAGTAGGCCGCCGAGTGGCTCCGGTTGAAGCCGTAGCGACCGAAGGTCTCGATCTGGTCGGCCAGATCCACGGCGATGTCCTTGTCCACCCCGCGCTCCACCGCCCGCTCCACGAACTTGCCCAGCTCCTGCTTGATGAGCTCGGCGTTCTTCTTGCCCACCGCTTTCCGCAGCACGTCCGCTTCGCCCAGCGTGAAGCCGGCGAGCCGGGACGCGATACGCATTACCTGCTCCTGGTAGACGATGACGCCGTACGTCGGCTCCAGGATCTTCTCCAGATCCGGGTGCGGGTACGTCACCGCCTGCTTCCCCAGCTTCCGCTGGATGAAGACGTCCGTCATTCCCGAGTCCAGGGGACCCGGACGAATGAGGGCGTTGGTGGCCACCAGGTCCTCGAACCGGTCGCAGCGCATGGAGCGCAGCTTGT
>CAYGKI010000374.1:0-3365 GCA_964350235.1 uncultured Gemmatimonadaceae bacterium
CGATCGATGTCGCGGGCTTCACGCCCGCCGAGTCCGACGAGCTGCGCCAGGCGATGGGCTCGAAGCGGTCGGCCCGGCGGATGGAGCAGTTGCGGGAGCGGCTCTACGCCGGGATGGCCGAGCGGGGGATCACCGGCGACATCGCCGACGAGTTGTTCATGAAGATGAAGGCGTTCGCGAACTACGGTTTCCCGGAGTCGCACTCGGTGAGCTTCGCCTATCTCGTGTACGCGTCGTCGTGGATCAAGTACCACGAGCCTGCGGCGTTCTGCGCAGCGCTGCTCAACGCCCAGCCGATGGGCTTCTGGTCGCCGCACACGCTGGTGCGGGACGCCCGCCGTCACGGGGTGGTCGTCCACACGCCTGATCTCAACGCATCGCCGGCGACCGCGACGCTGGAGCCGTGTGACGCGTCGGAGGGCGGCGTGGCCGTGCGGCTGGGGCTCGGGTCGGTGCGCGGGATCGGCACGGAGTTGGCCGAGGAGATCGAAGCGGAGCGCGCGACCGGCGGGTCGTTCACCGACACCGAGGATCTCGTGCGGCGGGTCCCGTCGCTGACGCTCGTGCAATTGGAGGCGATGGCCACCGGGGGGTTGTTCGGGGAGTGTTTCGGGCTCGATCGGCGTGAGGCGCTGTGGGCCGTCGGCGCCACCGCCCAGTCGCGCCCGGGCCGGCTGCCGGGTGTGGTCACGGGCGACGCCGCGCCGCGCCTGCCTGGGATGACACCGGTGGAGGAGGCGGTGGCCGACCTGTGGGCGACCGGGGTGTCACCCGACGGTCATCCGACGATCTTCGTCCGTGAGGAGCTGGAGAAACTCGGTGTGCTCACCTCGTCGCAGCTGTCGGACCCCGAACCCGGTTCGATCGTGCAGGTCGCCGGCGTGGTCACCCACCGCCAACGCCCGATGACCGCGCAGGGCGTCACGTTCCTCAACCTCGAGGACGAGACCGGCCTGATCAACGTCGTGGTCTCGAAGGGTTGCTGGGCGAGATTCCGCAGCGTCGCTCGCGAGGCGCCGGCGATGCTGATCCGCGGCCGTCTCGAACGCTCCGAAGGTGTCGTCAACATCGTCGCCGAACACCTCGCGCCCCTCCCCATGCCCGCCGAGGTCAAGTCCCGCGACTTCCGGTAGGTGTAACGATTGGTGTCTGACACCAATCGTTACATCTACCTCGCTGGGGTGTCGGCCATCGTCAGGTGGAGTTCGCCGTCGGTGGGGTAGGGGTTGGCGAGGGCGACGGCTTCGTCCAGTTCGACGCCGAGGCCGGGTTCGCGTGACGGGATCACGTGGCCGTCCTCCCACTGGATCGGTGTGGTGAGCAGCTCGGCGTGGAACCCGTCCCAGTCCTGGATGCCCTCGACGATCAGCAGGTTCGGCAGCGTCGCCGCCAGCTGGATGTTGGCCGCCCCGAGGATCGGACCGGAGTACAGGTGTGGCGCGATCTGGCAGCCCGACGCCTCGGCGATCGCTGCGATCTTCTTCCCCGCCAGCAGGCCACCGCAGCGCCCGAGGTTCGGCTGCCAGATCGCTGCCGCCTGGTGCCGAGCCAGCGCGGCGAACTCGGTGATCGTCGTGAGCCGCTCCCCGGTGGCGACCGGGATCGACGTCTGGCGGGCCACCCGGGCCATCTCCTCGGGCTGGTCGGGCTGCGTCGGCTCCTCGAACCACAGCGGATCGAAGGGCTCCAGGTGCTGGGCCAGCCGGATCGCCCCGGCGGCAGTGAACTGTCCGTGCGTGCCGAACAGCAGGTCGGCCCGTGAGCCCACTGCCTCGCGGATCGCGCCGGTGATCGCCACCGATCGGTCGATGTCGTCGAGGCTCGGCATGTGCCCGTCGAAGGCGGTGTACGGCCCAGCCGGATCGAACTTGACCGCCGTGAACCCGCGCTCGACCTCGAACGCCGCCTGTTCGGCCGCCTGTGCCGGATCGGAGTACACGTCCGGTCGGCCGTCGGCGGGATACAGGTACGTGTAGGTCCTGATCCGCTCGTGCACCCGCCCGCCGAGCAGGTCGTACACCGGCTTGCCGGCGTCCTTGCCGACGATGTCCCAGCACGCCATCTCGATCCCGCTCATGATTCCCACGAGCGACGGGTCGGGTCGCAACGAGTATCCGCTGGAGTAGATCTGCCGCCACGACAGTTCGATGCGGTTAGGGTCGGCGTCGATCACCCACCGGTCGGCGACGTCGTCGACCATCGCCGCAACGGTGTGCGGTCCGAACGTGGCCACGTAGATCTCGCCGTAGCCGACCACGCCGGTGTCGGTCGTCAGCTTCACCACGATGAAGTAGCGGCCACCGAAGTGTGGCGGTGGGTTCCCGATGACGAACGTGGTGCAGTCGACGATGCGCATCGCCGACGACCCTACGTCGTCCTGCCCGGCGTCGGCCGCTGGCAGGCACCCGATGCCAGGTCCCGGATGTCAGCTGCTCGATGTCGGCGGCTCGTCGACCGGTGCACCACGTCCGGGCGAGCGGCGACGGGTGAGGAAGCCACCCATGTCCTCGATGGTCTCCATGCTGGCGTCGGCACCGGTCCGGTCGCTGCCGGTGAGGATCCGTCGCCGGACTGCACCGGACACACCGTCGATCAACAGCACCATCGCCACCACCATGATCAACACCGCCGACACGTTCTGCCAGTTCCGGAACTGCACCTGTGAGGAGATCTCGCCACCGATCCCGCCGGCGCCGATCAGGCCGAAGATCGCCGAGGCGCGCACGTTGATCTCGAAGCGGAACAACCAGTGCGCCACGATCGTCGGGAACACCTGTGGCAGCAGGCCCCACCGGACACCCGACAGCCAGCCGCCGCCGGACGCCTGGATCGCCTCGACGGGTCCGCCGGCGACCTCTTCGATCGACTCGCTCGACCACTTCCCGAGGGTGCCCACCGACGAGAACCCGATGGCCAGTGCACCCGCCCACGGCCCGAGACCGACCACTGCGAGAAAGATCGTGGCGAGAATCAGTTCGGGAAACGCACGGATCACGATGAACAACTGGCGGATCGGGATCCGGATCCAGGCGGGTACCACGTTGTTCGAGGCGAGGAACGCGAGCGGCAGCGACAGCACCGCTGCGATCACCGTGCCGGTCCAGGCGATGTACACCGACTCGAACACCTTGCCGAGCGCACCGCGCTCGAGCACCGCCGGGAAGTCGGGCGGCACCGACAGCTCGATGATGGTCCAGATGTTGTCGGGCGCCCGACGCAACTGGTCGGCGCCGATTCCGGCGACCCCGTGGTGATTGCCGACGCCGCCACGCTCCAGGGCGTCAACATGAACATGACGCACGGTACCGTGGAGCTGTTTAACAAGTCGCTATCGATCGAGGATTACGAAAGCGACATCATCCCGC
>CAYGKI010000375.1:0-2035 GCA_964350235.1 uncultured Gemmatimonadaceae bacterium
TTGCTCGAAGGCTTCCTCAATCGCAAGGTCGACCCGGAGGCGACGCTCGCCCGGGTCGAGCGGGCGCTCGACCGCTTTGTCGATGACGACCTGCCGCGGCACGAGTTCGACGCGCGCATCCTGCTTGCCGAAACGCTGGCCGGAATGGATCGCCGGGTTGAGGCCGAAGCCTGCATCGTCGAGGCATTGCGCCGGGCCGAGGATCGCCGGTTGCCGGCGATGGCCGACCGGGTGCGCGCGGTGGCGGTGGGGTTCTGGCGGCCGGCGATGATCGCCGAACTGTCGCCGGAGGACAGGCTCAGCGAGGATGGCGGCAGCGGCCGCTTCCTGGTGCTCGAGACGCTTGGCACCGGCGGCTTCGGCGAGGTGCAACGGGCCATCGATCTCGATACCGGCACGGAAGTCGCGATCAAGCGCCTGCGGCGGCAGGAGAATCTCGACCTCGACACGGCGCGGTCGGTGATGGCCACCGCGCGCAACGAGATCCTGACGGGCGGGCGGATCCGCAGCCGTTTCGTGGCGCGGACCCGCTATCTCCACATGGACAGCGGCGGCGGGCTGACGCTTGTCCAGGATTACGTCGCCGGCCCGACGCTGCGCGTCGCCATCGACGACGGCGCGGTGGACTTCGGCCGCAAGATGGCGATTGCCGCCTCGATCGCCCGGACGCTGGCGACGCTCCACCAGGCCGGTATCGCCCATCGCGACCTCAAGCCGGACAACATCGTGCTGCGCCACGGCACCCAGCCGGTGATCATCGACCTTGGCATCGCCCGGCTGAAAGGCATGGCCGATACCGCCGCCGGCCTCGGCACCGTGCGATACGCCGCGCCGGAGCAACTCGAGGCAGCGACCGACGATCGCTGGCTCGGCCGCGAGGATGTCTATGCGCTCGGCCGGATGATCGGCGAGATGATGGAGGACGAGGAGCAGGGCGATCGGAAACGCGGCATCCTCGGCCGCTTCGGCTGGCGCCGCACCGCCCGGATCGACGGGCCGCTGGCAACGATGGTCAAGACGATGACCATCGCCGAGCCCGACCGGCGCGATGTCGATCTCGACCAGCTCGCCGACCTGCTCGACGACGCGGCGGTCACCCTGGAAGATTGAGGGGCGGGGGGCTCAGTCGGCCGGCGCCGCCGCCGTTGCCGCATCCTCGGCGGTCATCACGAAGAGTTCGTAATCGACCGGATCGTTCTTTTCGCCCAGCACGCGGAGGCTGAGGGTTTCCGCATCCTCGCCGACGAAGCTGACATTGGCGAAGGAGGTTCCGGACCCGGCGAAATCGACCGCCTCGTCGCCCCGGAAGAGGCGCAGCGACAGCGTGCGCCCGACCTCGCCATAGGCGACGATGCTGTAATGCTTGCCGGGTTCGACGCTGATCTCGTGCTCGCGATAGAGGATCGGTCCGGCGGCGACGGCGTCGCGGTCGTCGAGCGACGCCTTGAGGCGCAGGGTCTCGACGGCCTTCTTGCCGGGCTCGGCCTTCTCGAGCGCCGCCGCGGTATCGGCGACGATCTGCTGACGGTGGCGACCGAAGCGCGGCAGGACGACGGTCCGCCAATAGGTCGCGGTTGCCTCGGCGTCGAAGACATCCGACGGATCGAAACGGGCGTTGAGGAGGTCGACGCGCTGGCCGAAATTCTCGAGCACGGCGCTTGGCTGGCGCGATCCGTCATTGTCGAAGACCGTGCCGCCCGACAACACCGCCACGACATGGCCGTTGACGTTGAAGATCGGGCTGCCGCTGGCGCCGCCGGTCGCCGGGATGCTGTGCCGGATCAGGTAGGCCTGCCGCGGGTCGGTATCGAACAGGAAGAAGTCGGTGATCGAGCTGGCATAGCCGAACTTGACCAGCGGCTCGGGATTGTCGGCCGCCGTGCGCTGCGCCGTGGTGCCCTCGACCGGATAGCCGGCATAGGCGAGGAGGTCGCCCTCGCCGAGTTCGGCGATTTCCTCGGGCGAGGCCAGTTCCAGCGGCGCGCCGAGCTTGTCGGCATTGTCGACCTGCAGGACCGCGACGTCGAAGCCGGAC
>CAYGKI010000375.1:2045-3350 GCA_964350235.1 uncultured Gemmatimonadaceae bacterium
CCGCGCTGAAATCGGGATCGTCTCGCCCCTCGCGTCATCGGAAGTCCTTGAGCGCCGCGTAGCCGGGATGAATCCAGGCGTCGGTCACGACATGGGTCAGCGTGTTGCCGGGATGGACGACGAGCAGCTTCCGGGCGCCGCGCGGATCGTATTTGGCTGCGACATGGGCGTTGGTCGCGACCAGCCCTTCGCCAACCGGCCAGGCGGTGCCGAGCAGGGTGCGGGAGCCATCCTTGCCCTCGATGACGACGGCATAGGCAGCGTCCTGGATCCTGTCGATGGTCTGGTCGTCGAAGCTGGCGGCGACCTTCTTGCCGATCGCCTCCTGCAGGGTGGCGATCTCGTCGAGCCGTCCCGACTGCTGTTCATAGTAGAAGTAGCTGCCGACGCCGATTGCGAGAACCGCCACGGCCAGCGATCCGACGACGCGGCGCAACTGGCGGAACTGCTCGCCCGACCGGACGACCTTGGCCTGGGTGAGGGTGCGCTCGAGGCCGCCCATCTCCGCGACCTGCTCGAGCCCGATCCTGAAGGACGGCCCGTCCTTGCCGCCGAGGCGAATGACGTCGCCATCGGACACTGCCTCGCCGGAGGTCGCCGGCGTGCCGTTCAGGGCGACGTAGCGGTCGCCGAAGACCTCGATGGCGTAATGGCCGGATGGCTGGCGGTAGAGACGGAAATGCTTGCGGCTGACGATGCGGTCCTCGGGTGCGAAGACCACGTCGGAGGCCGGCTCGCGGCCGAAGACGATTTCTTCCTTGCCCGCGTCGAAGACGATCGCGCCGTCGGGGGCCGGGGCAGAGCCCTCGGGCCCCTTGCGGATCCTGCCGCCGCCCTGCGACTCGATGCTGACGCTGTAATCCATGTCACATCCTCTGTCTCAAGCGCCCGACCTCTAGTGGCCAAAACAGGCGGTCTTGCGGCTGTGGCGGGCCCAAAAGCCGGCGATCCGACGGCGATTTCCGCCTTTTTCCGGGGCCGTCGCCCGGTCCGCAGAGTTAGCGCGTTTCGCTTGCGAAACCAAGGATATCGGGTAGGCTACGGCTCGTTCCAATCGGCTGGACGGCGCAAGGGAAATCGGCAAGCCATGGCGTTTGTGCCTGGTTACGAGAATGACGTCTTCATCAGCTATGCCCACGCCGACAACGAGGTCGACGTGTTCGGCGGCGCGTGGGTCGACAAGCTCGCCAAGTATCTCGGTATCGCGCTGAAGCAGAGGCTCGGCCGTGGTGACGAAGTCCGGATCTTCTTCGATTCCAAGCGGCTGCGCGCGGCGCAAAGACGCGCACTGGCGGCAGACCTTCA
>CAYGKI010000376.1:0-3347 GCA_964350235.1 uncultured Gemmatimonadaceae bacterium
GCATAGCCTCAAACTATATGCAAACGTCGGGCCCGGACAACGGCGCCCGAAACGCGACGAAATCATCGCGCATCCGCAACAGTCTACTGGCGTGCGCGCCACAGAAGGGTGGCGTCCCAGAGCCCTTCATCCCGTGGATGCGCCACACTTTCACGTGCACGCTTCTTGCAGACTACCGGCATCCGACATCCATTCTCCCTGGAACCGGGGCCCATGTCTGTCTCTCAACCTCAAATACGCGCCGTCATGGACAATGCTCCCGACTTCACCCCTCTCGTGTTGCTCGTGGACGATCAGGAGTGGACCTCCCGGTCCATCGAGAGCATCCTCCGACCCAAGGGGCATGTGGTCCTGAAGGCCTACACGGGTCAGCAGGCGCTGGAGCTCGTGGGGAAGGTGAACCCCGACGCCATCATCGTCGACGTGCACCTCCCGGACATCGACGGCATCGATCTGGTCCGGAAGCTCAAGGAATCGCCCACGGTTCAGGCGACCACGCCGGTCCTCATGATCACGGCCAGCAGCGTGGGCAAGGCCGAGCGCCTCGAAGCGTTGAGCGCCGGGGCCTGGGACATCCTCACGCACCCGGTGGACGCCAACGAGCTCGTGCTCCGCATGGACACCTTCGTCCGGGCCAAGCAGGTCTCCGATCAGACCCGGGAAGAGGGTCTCACCGATCCGGGGACGGGGTTCTACAACGTGCGCGGAATCCTGAAGAGGGCCAAGGAGATCGGGGCCGACGCCATTCGCTTCGACCGCCCCATGGCGTGTATCGCGCTGGGTCCGCACGCGCTTGGCTCCGATGAGCCGGATCAGGAGCGTGCGGCGAGCTTCGCCGAGGAGGTAGCGAGGCGCGTCGCTTCGGCACTGCGCGCGACGACCCGTATCTCGGACACCGTGGGTCGCCTCGGGCCAGGCGAGTTCGTCATCGTCGCCCCGGGCACGGACGACAAGGGTGCCCTGCGCCTGGCGGACCGGATCATGGAGGCGGCGGAGAAGGTCGCTCAGGAGCAGGGGATCGAGTCCGCGAGTCTCGAAGAGTTGCGGAGGCTCCGCGCCGGCTTCTGTGCCGTCCGGGGGAGCGAGCCCCTGACCGCGGAGGACCTGCTTCTGAAGGCGACCATGGCCCTCCGCCGTGCCCAGGCCGACGACGGCAGCTTCCGCGTCCGCGCCTACGACGCCTGACCCGAACCCACCCCGACACCCGTCCCCCCAGTCACCGCGACATCGGCATCATCTGACGCCCGACGGTGACCGAGGGGTCGGGCTCGGCGCTCAGCCCGAGAGCAGCCGCACCCCTTCCTCGTCCTCGCCCTCCGGAATCGGCTGGTAGTCCGGGAGGTAGTTCGTGTAGTAGTACGCGTCGTATCCCTTGGTGGGGTCGACGTCGTTGAGGATGGCGCCGAGGAGCCGGATGGGCAGCCGGTGCAGCTGGTCCAGCTTGGCCTGGGTGAGCTGCTTGTCGGTGGAGCCCGTCCTGAGGACCAGGGCCATGTTCCCCACCAGCGATCCCAGGATCACGGCATCGCCGCCGGCGGCCAGCGGCGGGCAGTCCACGATGATCACGTCGTAGGAACGCTTCAGCGCTCCCAGGAAGTGGGCCAACCGGTTGGACGCCAGCAGCTCCGGGGTGGACGCTCCTCGCGTCCCGGAGCCGATGAAGTCCAGGTTCTCGATGTCCGTGTTCTGGATGATGTCGTGTCCGGACCGCTGGCGCAGGTAGTCCACCAGGCCGGGCATCCGGTCGGCACCGAGCAAACGGTGGGCGTCACCACGCCGGGTGTCCCCATCGATGAGGAGCGTGCGCCGGCCGACCTCGGCGAACGCGACGGCCAGGTTCGAGGAGATCAGGGACTTGCCCTCGCCTGCCGAGGGACTGGTCACCGCCACAGTCAGCGGGCCGGCCGTACCATACGCGAAGCCCAGGTGGATGCGAAGCTCCCGGAAAGCTTCCAGGGCCTGCGCGGAGTTCGACGCGCCTCGAGATCCCCGGGCGGGCTGGATGCGCGGGATGCTCCCCAGGATGTCGAGCCCGAACTGGCGGCTCACGTCCGCCGCATACCGGAAGCGTGCGTCGAACCGATCGGCGACCAACGCCCCCCCGATGGCGGTTCCAAGACACAGGAGGAAGGCGAGGCCCGCGAAACGGATCCGCGTATCCTCGCTGGGGAGCTGAGGGACCGTCGCCCGATCCAGGATACGGACGTCGGGGATGGAGCTGGCGGCGGCCAGCCGGGCGGTCTCCACGCGGCTGCGGAGCTCGTTGTACAGCGTGCCCGTGATCTCCACGCGCCGCCGGCGGCGTCCCTCCTCGATGGTCCGCGGCGGAATGGCGGAGAGCTCGCTCGACGCGGTGTCGAGGGTGCTCTGGGTCAGAGCCTCCCGAGCTTCCATCTGCTGAAGAATGCTACGGGCGAGATCCGGAATGCTCTCCCCCTCGAGCGTCTCGATGCGCTCCCGCACCTGCCGGACCAGCGGGAAGTCCTCGGAGTACCGCTCACGCAAGGCGCGGATCTCCGCCCGAGCGTCCACGAGCGCCTCGAGAAGCGTGGACATCTCACTGGACTCGTCCACCGCCGGAATCGACTCCAGCGCCTCCACGCGCACCCCTTCCTCGTCGAATGCGTCGATGGCGGCGCGCAGGCGCTCCCGGTCACGCCGGACGGTCTCGAGCTCCACCTGGAGGTCGAAGTAGTTGTCGAACACGGGGTCCCGGGTCTGCTCGAGTCCCGGAGAGATGGGAATGGCCTGATCGGACGGAAGGGTGATGGTCTGGACCCGGAACTCCTCCAGGTCCTGTTCGGCATCGGCGAGCTCGGCCTCGGTGTATCCCAGCTGCTCCTCGAGAATCTCGACCGTCTCCTCCAGGCGCCCGCTCTTCAAATCGGC
The DNA here is from genome assembly GCA_964350235.1 of uncultured Gemmatimonadaceae bacterium. Taxonomy (GTDB): domain Bacteria; phylum Gemmatimonadota; class Gemmatimonadetes; order Longimicrobiales; family Gaopeijiaceae; genus JAWLHJ01. Next base: position 2,890 of record CAYGKI010000376.1, read on the forward strand.
GGCCACCTCGACGTGGCGCTCCATCAGCGAGTTCAGGATGCTGGCGATTCGCTCGGGGTCCCGACCGGGAAGCGAGAGCCGGAGGAAGTTGCCGCGCTGGTCGATCCTCGTGACCAGCTGCTCCGACAGGGCCCGCCCCGCGTCCCTGGGGTGGAGCACCGTGAAATCGACCTCGGCACCCGGACCGAAGTCACCAACGCGCGGCGTCCACACGAACCCCACGTCGGCCCCGACCGGCTCACCCAGAGTACCTTCCTGGATCAACACGCCGTTGGAGGCCGTGAGGGCGAAGGCCCGCCCGTCGGGCCCCGTCGCGATGGTGTAGCTGCCGGGCCTGAACGACTCCGCCAGCTCCAGGTCCTGGAAAGCCGAGGCATGCTCGGGATCCACATCCAGATACAGTCGCTCGCTGACGACCACGGGATCAAAAACCGTGTAGGAGCGAAGAAGCTCGATCC
>CAYGKI010000377.1:0-3336 GCA_964350235.1 uncultured Gemmatimonadaceae bacterium
CACCGTCTGCCGTATCCGTGACGTCGAGATCGTCGACAACTTCGGCGAGACGACCGTAGCGACGTCGATGGTGGCGGGCGACGAGCGGGGCGGGCTCGGACGCAGCTGGTCGATGTTCGAGATGCACGGCGACACCTCCGTCAGGGAGGGTGTTGCCCCGCTGCTGTTCCTCCCGCCCGTCCTCGGAACCTCGCTGCACGGTCCCACCATGGAGCTGGTGGAATTCGCACGCGACGAAGGCGCCAACCTCGGGTGGGCGATCGAACGCACGGTCGAGGGCCCCCTGGGTCGGCCGGTCGACAGGCGCGAGGCGTGGTTGGCATCCCGGGCATCACAACCGGCGCCACCAGCGGGCAACGAGCCGACCCGCTACGAGGACCAGGTGTGGCGCTACCGGCTCGAGTCGCCGGCGCCGCCGTTCTGGGTGCCGCTGCTTCCCGAACGTATTGCCGACGACCGCAGCGACATCCACTTCCGTCGCGGCCGGTTGGCGAGCTGGGACCACCTCACCGACATCGCGGTCGGCGCCCACGGCGAAACACTGGAACCGCATCGACCGCTGACCATCCGCGAGGAGGAGATCCCTCGGGGTGGCATCACCGTGGAACGCAGGTGGCAGTACGCCCGCTGGACCGACGGCTCGGTGCATGTGTGGGTCCAGCGCCACCGACGCCAGGGACGCGGCGAGCGTTCCAGCGGGCTGCGCTGGGACATCCTCGACTCCTGAGGAGGTACGACCCTCCGTTCCGAGCGCTCCCCGGCGCCGTCACTCGTCGGGTGCAGCGCAGGACGGCGCGTAGGGAGCGTCCTGGGGGCCGTAGCGCTCCCACTCCTCCGGGGTCTGGACACGGGTCGACACACTGCACGCGATGGACACCAGCCGGTCGGTGTCGAAGCCGATCACGCGCGCTGCGATGCTGTCGATCACGAGCAGATCGCCGTTCGGGAGGAACGCCACCTGGGACGCGTTCAGCTGGCCGACTGCGAACACCTCCCCCGTCGACACGTCGAGGAGCACCGGCCCGATCTCCGAGCCGCTGGCGATGCTGGCGACGAGGCGGTCTCCGGTGGCGTCGGCGGCCAGCTGGGTGACGTTTCCAGGGAGCGCCGCCAGCAGGGTCGGAGCGGCGAGCTCCGGCGTCGACAGGTCGACCGCCGACACCCGGTTTCCCGCCGACACGAACAGGGTCGCTCCGTCGCCGGAGAACGCCAGCGCACCCAACTCGCTGCCGGCGATCGGTACCGGCTCGACCGTCCGCTGCGCGAGATCGACCCGTTCGAGCAGTCCCGAGCGAATGGCGAACACTTCGTCGTGATTCGGCCGAATCGCAACGGCGTCGAACACACCGAGTTCGTCGAGCGTCCTCCACTGCGTCGGCGAGCCTCGTTCGACCAAGACGGCCTCGGTGATCGGTGCGGCGTCGAACGTGCCGGTGATGATGATCCGGCCGCCGGCGGCATCTTCGGCGTCCAGGGTGCTCGGCACGAACCCCGGGATCAACGTCTCCTCGCCGGTCGGGATCCCGGTTGCTGCATCGATGTTCTGGAGCAGCAGTCCGTCCGGCTGGGGGTCACCAGCCACGATCGTGCGGTCGTCGAGGAATCCGGCGCGTCCGGGCACCGGGCGCCCGATCGGTTCGCCGGTGGCCAGGTCGACGACCTGGCTCGTCATCACGTCGCCCGAGCCGTCGAGCATCGCGAGACGCGATCCGTCGGGACTCACACTCGGTGGCACGAAGCCGGTGAAGGTCGCATCGCCCAGCGGCACGCTGGAGCGCTGGAGGGACGTCCGACCGTCGAGCGCCACCAGCGCGACTCCAGCCTCGCCCGCCGCGAGCGCAGTGCGCCCGTCCGGAGCGAGCGCCACACCGGAGAGGAGACCGAGTCCGGGGTCGAGCACCTGCATCGGCGCCTCGTCGCCGTCGCTCCATCGGATCGACGAGCCCCACGGGGCGTGGGCGACGCGATCGCCTCCGCCGGGCGATCGGCTGGACGCCAGACCCTGGGCCACCACCCCGGACCACTCGTCGAAGACGTCGGGCTGAAGCTCCGCACGTTCCGGGAATTGCGCGTCGACGCTGAGCCCGCTGGTCTCGACCGTGCCCGCGATCGCGGGCACCTGCGTCACCGGCACGATCCCCACCCCGTCGACCTGCTGGACGAGTTCACCCCCGAGGTAGGCCAGCCCCTGCGCAGTGGCCGAGGTGCCGACCGGGGGGAGCTCGCCGCCGCCTGCATCCCACTCGACGACCGTTGCGTCGTCGACCAACGCCAGTCGACCGTCGTCCGCGACGGCGAGCGCAACGATCGGCCGGGCGGCGCCTGCAGTCGGGGCCGAGTTCATCGGCGACACGGTCCGCACGATCCGCAGGTCGGCGTCATCGGCCGACTCGATCAGGGCGACGTCACCCGATGCCAGGCGAGCCGCTGTGAACGTCCCGGCCGGCGAACCGGCCAGGAGTTCCACGTCGTCGGGCAGCGTGATGCTGTCGCCGACGGCACCGTCGTCGCCCAGGATCGCAATCGTCGCCCCGTCCGCGACGGCGAAGCCTGCCGCTGTGCGGACGACGGCGATCGGTGCCACGAACTCCGACCACTGGCGCACCGTGGCGAGCGCGTCGGTGCCGACCTCCCACGTCGTCACCTCCCGATCCCGGACCATGGCGGCGTGCCCCTCGTCGAGCACCGCCAGCGACGGTACGGAACCACCGTCGGACGGCAGGACCGGCCCGGCGAGATGGTGGATCACCGACGGCCGTCGCGACAGCGCTCCGAGCACCCGGGCCTCGGTCACCGGCAGCTGTGCGACCCGCACGGCCTCCACAGCGGTGAGCAACTCCAGTTGAGGTTCCGACTCGAACTCGGCGGCCTGGCCGGCGAGACGCCTCGCGTCGGCCTGGCGTGCAGCTGCCTGTGCCTCTACTGCAGCTTGCTCGGCCGCTCGCGCCTGTTGGTCGGCACGCTGCTGTTCGGTCCGGGCGAGGTCGGCCTGATCGACTGCGTCGCTTCGAGCGTTCACGGCAACGGCGCCTGCGACGAGCGACCCGACGAGCAGGACGCCGACCGACCCGAGCAGCACCCGCAGGCGCCGGTTCGACCGTCGCTGAGCGAGCAACTGCTCCTGCTCGGCCGCTCGCTCCGACTCACGTGCCGCAACGCTCTCGTCGATGAAGTCCTGCACCAGGACCGTCCAACCCTCGGTCCCCGCGGCGAGGTCGTCGCTGGCCAGTTCCAGGCGGCCGCCGCGGAGCAGGTCGGTGCTCTGCCGCCCCCGCATCTCCCACTCCGCGGCCTGTTCTGTGACCGCTCGGCGGCGGCGGATACGTTCGCGATCCT
>CAYGKI010000378.1:0-2844 GCA_964350235.1 uncultured Gemmatimonadaceae bacterium
CCAACGGCCTCCCCGAGGCGTACATCCTGGGGTCCGAGTTCCTGGACGGTCACCCGTCCATGCTCATGTTGGGTGACAACCTTCTCTACGGCGCCCGCCTCTCGGAGCACCTCCACGAAGCGATGAGGCCCGGCGACGGAGCCACCATCTTCGCTTATCGCGTCCGGGATCCCGAGCGGTTCGGCGTGGTGGAGCTGGACGAGGAGGACCGCCCGGTGCATCTGGCGGAGAAGCCCGAGAGCCCCAGGTCCCCGTGGGCCGTCATCGGGACCTACGTCCTCGACGCTCAGGCTCCGGACCGCGCCCGGGACCTGCGGCCGTCACCACGCGGAGAGCTGGAGATCATCGACCTCCTTCGCGGCTACCTCGACGAGGGCGCCCTGCGGGTGGAGCTCCTGGGACGGGGGATCTCCTGGCTGGACACCGGCACGCCCCGGGCCCTCCTCCAGGCCGCCCACTTCGTCGAGGTGCTCCAGGATCGGCAGGGTCTTCAGGTCGCTTCGCCGGAGGAGATCGCGTTCAGGATGGGATTCATCGAGGCCGAGCAGCTGGAGCGTCTCGCGCACCGGCTTGGACACACGGCCTACGGCGCGTATCTGGCCACCGTGGCGGCCGAGCCGGAGCGAGGGCCCCGTGCGTGACCCCCCGTCGGGGATCCCGTCACGTGGTGCCGCCCTGGCGCTGCTCCTGGGGCTGGGTGGCGGTACCGGGCTCGTCCTGGCGGAGGTGGGACTCCGGGTGGCCGGATTCGGACCGGACGTCGGTCTTTTCACGGTGACCGAGCAGGAGTCTCGGGACGTCCCTGGCATGTTCGGGCCGAACCAGCACCGGGTGGAGGCTCGCGGCTCGGACTTCCAGCACGAGGTCACCATCAACAACCTCGGGTATCGAGGCACGGAGAGGGTTCCGGAGGAGGCCGCCGGCGAGATCCGGATCCTGTTCGTGGGGGACTCCTTCACCTGGGGTCACAACGTTTCCGACGGAGAGACGCTCCCCGCCCAGCTCGAGTCGTCCCTTCGTGCATCCTGCGGCCCGGTGACCGTCCTGAACGCGGGCATCTCGGGGACATCTATCCTGGCCCATGAGGCCATGGTCGAACGGGGCATGGCGGTGGAGCCGGACCTGGTCTTCCTCATGTACCACGAGAACGACATCGGCGAGCTCATCGACGAGCGCATGTGGGAGCGCCTTGCCGCGAATCGCCAGACGAAGTCGCGTTTTCCGGTGTCCTTCCTGTATCCGCTCGTGCGATCCAGCGCGCTTTGGCAGCTTGCCCAGAACGCCCGACGTCGCGTCCAGATGGCCGGACCGGTGGAGCCGCCACACACGCCTCCCACGTCGTCCGCCACACCCGACGAGCCGGTGCTCCGCGCCCGGCAGGAGTACGCGGCCCGCCTGGAGCACGTGCGGGACCTCCTCGGGCGGCGGGGCGTGCCGTTCGGATTCGTCGCATTCCCCCACCCCGAGTCGGTGTCCGGCGGATCTGGCGGTCGAGACTACGACTGGGTCCTCGGCGTGGCCGAGGACATGGGGATCATCACGCTGGACCTCCTGCCGGTCATCCGGGGGGCGGGGGCGCCCGTGGAGGCGCTCTTCCTCGTGCCCGAGGACTACCACCCGTCTCCCGAGGGCTACGCCGTGGCCGCACGTGCGGTGACGCGCATGGCCACCTCGCTCCACCCCGGGCTGAGCGCCCGTTGTGAAGTGAATCGTTGACCGGGGCCCAACCCCTGTCGCGTCGACTCCACACAACGTCACACCCGAGCCGCGTTCTTCCACGCTGTCCCGGCGTCACCGAGCGGCCCTATGTTTGCATCCAGAGTGTCGTCGACCCGAGCGGTGCCGGGTCCTTCAAGTCCATACCACAGTCACGGCGAATCGCTTGAGATACCTCGCGCCCCTAGTCCTGATGTCCGTGCTGACGACCTCCGCGTTGTCAGCCCAATCCGCCACGTCCGGCTCCGTCAGCGGTCAGGTCACGGACGGAGTGGGCCAGACCGTGGCGGGCGCCGTCGTCACGCTGGAGCCCCAGGGAGCCGGAGCCGGGCAGGAGACGACGACGGCCAACGACGGCACGTACCGCTTCGCCCTGGTGGCACCGGGGAGCTACGAGGTGAGAGCCGAGGCCATCGGGTTCCGGCCCCTGGTGGCCAGGACGCTGATTCTCTCCGGTGGCGAGACGGCGAGAATCTCCCTTGCGCTGACCAGGGAGCCGCCCCCCGTCTCCTCCGTGGACACCGTGGCCATCCAGGCGACCGCCGCGACCCGGATTCGGGCCGGAGCGGTCCGCGTGGGCACCGACGATGTGCGTCGGCCCACCGGACGGTACGAGGACGTCTCCACGGCGACGGCTTTGTCCACGCGGTTCAACACGGCGTTCGGAAGTGAAGGCCTGCCGGGCTCCATGAGCGTGGTCTACGCCGACGGCGTGCCGGTCTACACTCCCCGGCTCCCATGGAGCGTGGACCGGCGCCCCACGGACATGCTGTTCCCCACCTCCTTCGTCACCGGCGCCACCGCCTTCCACAGGCCTTCCGACCTGGAGTGGGCGGGATCCGCCTCCGGTGTGGTGGGCATCAGCACCACGTCGGGAACCGGGGCACAGGGTGTCGATGCGAGTGCATCGTGGAGCGGAGGGCCCCTCTGGTCGTCTCCGCGCCTGGATCTGGACGACCCGCCCGGGCTGAGCTCGTTCTGGGTCGATGCCATCGGCACCGCGGAGCTCAAGGGAGATACCACCCAGCTGGTGGTGGCCGTGAACGGCCTCCAGCACGAGACGCCCGTCGCCCCGCGTGTCTCCGGCGACCTGGAGACGAGCCTCACCGGGCTCGACGCCGAGCTGCT
>CAYGKI010000378.1:2854-3325 GCA_964350235.1 uncultured Gemmatimonadaceae bacterium
GCACCCTCCAAGGAACGTCTCTCTCGCTACTCGGCTCTGGGCCGTTTCCAGTCCCAACCGAGCCCGACCAGCTCCGTGTTCATCCGGGGAGGCGTGGCCTACTCGGAGCGAGCATTCGACGGTCCCGGACCCGTGGCGCCCGGTCGGTGGGGCTCGCCTGCCGAGACCGCGACAGACTTCTCCCTGGCCGCGGGCTTCGTGAGCGAGTACCGGCCTGGCGTGACCCTGGAGCTCAGGGGCGGCGTCTCCGGAGGCTCGCGGAGCCTGGAACAGGGCGATCCCGGCCTGACCCCGGCCTATCTTGTGGCGCTCGGCCTCCCGGTGGGGGAGACCCTGGGTGCGCCCGCGGAATCCTCTCGAACCGACGCCGTCTTCATGCCGGTGGGGCGGTTCGACTGGGAAGAGGGCGGAGTGCTCAAGACCGGGATCCTGGGACGGGTTTCCCGCTTTACCATGGAAGGGAATCCCTGG
>CAYGKI010000379.1:0-2576 GCA_964350235.1 uncultured Gemmatimonadaceae bacterium
ACGAAGCTAGGGCGCTCGTGGACCGGATCGGAGATCTGGGCGACTTCTACAAGGTCGGCCTGGAGCTTTACACCCGTGCGGGCCCCGACTTCGTCCGGGCGCTCACCGGAGCGGGGAAGCGCGTCTTCCTCGACCTCAAGCTGCACGACATTCCCAACACCGTCGCGTCCGCGGTACGGGCGGCGGCGGACCTGGACGTGGAGTTGCTCACGCTTCACGCCGTGGGCGGACCGTCCATGCTCCGCGCGGCCGCGGAAGCCGCGTCGGGCACCGGGTTGAAGCTGCTCGCGGTGACGGTCCTCACGTCCCTGGACGCCGGCGAGCTCGGACAGGTGTGGGGCAGGGGGGCGCCGGACGTATCCGGCGAGGTGCGCCGCCTCACGGCCATGGCCGCGGACGCGGGCATCGACGGGGTGGTGTGCTCCGCCAGCGAGGCGGCCAGGGTGCGGGCCGACCAGGGGCCGGGCTTCCTGGTGGTCACCCCCGGCATTCGACCTGCCGGAAGCGACGCCGGAGACCAGAAGCGCGTGGCCACTCCCGCGGCCGCCGCGCGCGCCGGGGCGGACTACCTGGTCCTCGGCCGAGCGGTCACCCGTGCCGCCAACCCCGGCGCCGCCCTGGCGGACGTGCTCGCGGAAGTCGCTGCGGCCGTCGTCTGATCACAGCCAACCAATCATCATGACGCTCACCCTCTACAACACCGCCGCACGTACCCTCCAGCCGTTCGAGCCCCTGGAGGAGGGGAAGGTCCGCGTGTACGCCTGCGGGCCCACCATCTACGACCACGCGCACATCGGGAACTTCCGGACCTTCCTGTTCTTCGACCTGGTGCACCGGTACCTGGAATGGTCGGGTTACGACGTCCGGTTCGTCATGAACCTCACGGACGTGGACGACAAGACCATTCGCGGGGCCAGGGAGGCGGGTGTGGACGTGCGGTCGTTCACCGAGCCCTACGGCGAGGCCGTGCTGCACGACGCGGGCGTCCTGGGCGTGCGCCCCGTGGACGCCTATCCGCGTGCCACCGAGTACGTGGAACCCATGATCGGGTTCATCGAGCGGCTCATGGAGTCGGGGCACGCGTATCTGGCCGACGACGGAGCCGTCTATTTCTCCATCGGCCGGTTTCCGGAGTACGGGAAGCTGAAGGGCATCGACGTCTCCACGTTGAAGAGCGGCGCCCGCGTGGCCCAGGACGAGTACACCAAGGACGACGCCCGGGACTTCGTGCTGTGGAAGAAGGCGACGCCCGACGACGAGGCGGCCGGAGCCGCGTGGGATTCACCGTGGGGCCGCGGGCGCCCGGGCTGGCACCTGGAGTGCTCGGTGATGAGCGTCACCGAGCTGGGCGACACCCTGGATCTCCACCTCGGTGGGGAGGACCTGGTCTTTCCGCACCACGAGAACGAGATCGCCCAGTCCGAGGCCGCCACGGGGCAACCCTTCGTGCGCTACTGGCTCCACGTGAAGCACCTGTTCGTCGAGGGGAAGAAGATGTCCAAGTCCCTGGGCAACTTCATCACCGTGCGGGAGCTGCTGGACGAGGGATTCGACCCTGCCGCCATCCGGCACCTCCTCATCTCGTCCCACTACAGGGGCGAGCTCAACTTCACCCGGGCGGGCCTGGCCTCGTCCCGGGCCGCGGTGCAGCGCCTGCTCGACTTCGAAGCGCGCCTGGCGGAGCTGGACGTGGACGACGAGGCCGAGCCCTCGGCCCTTCCCGAGCTCGCCCACGCGGCCCTGGAGCGGTTCCGGTCCGCCATGGACGCCGACCTCAACGCCGCCGACGCCCTGGCGGCCGTGTTCACGCTGGTGAGTGGCGTCAACGCCGAGCTGCAGGACCGCTCGGGGGTGCGTCCGGCCGATCGTGACCGGGCGTTGGAGGCGCTTCGCTCCATGGACCAGGTGCTGGGTCTGCTTGAGGTGGCGCATGCCACTCGGGCCGTGGACGACGACCTGGCGGCATGGGTGGAGGAGCGAATCGAAGCTCGAGCGGCGGCGCGGGCGAGCAGGGACTTCGCCGCCGCCGACGCCATCCGGGACGAGCTCACCGAGCGTGGCATCGTCCTGGAGGACGGTGCCGGTGGAACCCGGTGGAAGGTCGTAGGATAAGGCCGCCCTCGCGCGCGCGCCCCCGGGGGTGCGCTCTCGTCCAGGGGACCTGTTAAGTTGCCCCGACGCTGGCGTAGCTCAACTGGTAGAGCAGCCGCCTTGTAAGCGGCAGGTTGGGGGTTCGAGTCCCTTCGCCAGCTCGACCGGAGCACGTTTCCGGATCCGCCAAGCATGGCGGTTGTTCTTTCTACACCGGGCAGGTGGCCGAGTGGTTAAAGGCGACAGACTGTAAATCTGTTCTCATACGAGTACGGAGGTTCGAATCCTTCCCTGCCCACGGTATTGTTGGAAGCGAAAAGGGACAAGGTCAAGGTGAGAAGGGGTGTTCATGCACCCCCTTTCTCTTTTTCCTTCTGACTTTTCCTTCCTCTTGCGGGCGTCGCTCAGTTGGTAGAGCGTCACCCTTCCAAGGTGAATGTCGCCGGTTCGAGCCCCGTCTCCCGCTCCAGAAATCGTGAACGGCG
>CAYGKI010000379.1:2586-3317 GCA_964350235.1 uncultured Gemmatimonadaceae bacterium
CCGGGAGGCGGCGACCCGCCTCCCGGGCCCCGGCGCGGCTCACCGGCTGGAGGGCCGCACCCCGCGGAAGGAGGCACGGGAGCCGTCGGGAATGTCCACGTTCCCGGTGAGCTCACCATCCTCGAGTCGACCGGAGAAGTCCAGCGGGTACCATTCCCCCGAGACCTCGACCCAGATCTCGAAGGCGAACTCGTTGGCGGTCACCGAGCCCTCGCCGAAGTCGGTGGCGAACCCCATGGCGCTGCCGGACGTGCCTCCCAGCTCTTCGCCGTCGGGCGTCAGCTCCACGGGGAGGTTCACGTTACCCTGGCTAGTGGAGAAGATCAGGGTCCACGCGCCGCCCAGGCCGTCGGTGGCCTCCTGCCCCGCGACGGGGGAAGCCGCGAGCAGGGTGACGATGAACGCGGCGACGAGGCTGGAGCTTCGTTGCATGGGGCACTCCTCTGAGAGGTGAACGGATGAGGGTACGGTAGGCTGCCCGTCCCGACTCTGCCACGTCGGATTTCAGCCTGGGTGCGGGTCTTTACGCTTACCGGAGCACCGATTACCTTCCAAAGCTCGTTCCGAAAGGCCGCTCCAGGACCTGGCAGCGGTTCTTTTTAGCACGCCGCCTTCGGGCGGAAGGCGTGGAGCGGGTGCCCCGGCAGGAACGGTTCGGGTGCACGTGAGCGGTGGGGTACCGAAGCGGTCAAACGGGGCAGACTGTAAATCTGCTGGCATAGCCTTCGGAG
>CAYGKI010000380.1:0-3314 GCA_964350235.1 uncultured Gemmatimonadaceae bacterium
GACACGCTGATCTCGGCGTCTGGTGGACCGTGATCGGCGCGCTCCTCACCATCGCAGCGCTGGGCGCCCTCATCGGCACGTGGATCCATACCCGGACCACCTCATGAGCGAGATCCAGCCCTCGAAGATCGTCTGCGTCGGGAAGAACTACGCGAAGCATGCCGCCGAGATGGGTGGTGAGGTCCCTCAGGAGCCGCTCATCTTCCTGAAGGCTCCTTCCTCCATCATCCGGGACGGGGACGAGATCGTCATGCCCGCGTGGGCCGGGCGCGTGGACTACGAGGGCGAGATCGCCGTGGTCATCGGTCGACGCGCGCGGAAGGTCTCCGCCGCGGACGCGTGGGGCTACGTGGGCGGCTTCCTCGCGCTCAACGACGTCACCGCCCGGGACCTGCAGGCCTCGGACAACCAGTGGAGCCGAGCCAAGGGCTTCGACACGTTCTGCCCCATGGGCCGGATGGTCCCCATCCAACAGGTGGATCGTGACGGGCTCGAAGTCATCACGCGCGTGAACGGGGAGGTTCGGCAGCACGGTGAAGTGGCCGACATGGTGTTTCCCATCCCCACCGTCATCGAGTACGTCACGCGGTTCATGACCCTCGAGCCCGGCGACATCATCGCCACGGGCACGCCGGACGGCATCGGCCCGCTTCAGCCGGGAGACGTGGTGGAAGTGGAGGTGACGGGCGTGGGCAAGGTCTCGAACCCGGTGGTGCGGGAAGACTGACCGGCCCGCGTCCCGCCGGGCACCCCTCCAGCAGAGTGAGCTCGATGATCCGTACCAGCGCGCGCTACGGTCGGCTACCGGGTTTTCCGCTGGCCGAGATGAAGGCCACGCGTGCCCGGCTGCAGGCCCAGGGGGTGGACGTCATCGATCTCGGGGCGGGGGACTCGGGCCTGGCACCGCCCCCGGCCGCGGTTGCGCGGCTCCAGGAGGTGGTGCGTGACCCGAGCTACTCGAGCTATCCGTTCCAGCGCGGGCTTCCCGAGTTCCGGGAGGCGGTGGCCCGCTGGATGCGGCCACGATTCGGCCTCGAGGTGGATCCGTGGCGGAATCTGCTTCCTCTGGTGGGATCCAAGGACGGGATCGCGCACCTTCCGTTCGCGTTCATGGATCCCGGCGATGCGGCCATCATCCCCGATCCGGGGTACACGCCGTACGTCGGGGGGGTGACCCTGGCGGGCGGGGACCCGCATCTGGTGGCACTGCGCCCCGAGCACGACTTCCTCATCCCGTTGGAGGCGGTTCCCGCCGATGTCGCCGCCAGGACGCGGATCCTGTACCTGAACTACCCCAACAATCCGACGACGGCCACGGCGCCCGACGCCTATTATCGCCAGGCCATCGACTTCTGCCGTGAGCGTGGCGCGCTCCTCGTGCACGACCACGCCTACTCCGAGCTGGCGTTCGACGGCTACAAGCCCCGCAGCATCTTCGAGTTCGATGGCGCCTGGGACGTAGCCATCGAGATCCACTCCATGTCGAAGACGTACAACATGACGGGGTGGCGGATCGGGTGGGCCGTGGCGAACCCGGACATCATCTTGGCCCTCCAGACCGTGAAGACCTTCGTGGACACCGGTCAGTTCCTCGCCGTCCAGGCCGGGGCGGCCGCGGCCCTCGACACGGGCGCGGACTGGGTGCCCGGGAACGTGGAGGTCTTCCGGCGGCGACGGGATGCCCTGGCGGCATCGCTCCGCCAGAGCGGATTCCACGTCGACGTTCCCAAGGCCACCATGTATCTCTGGGTCCCGGTGCCCGAGGGACTCGGCTCCTCGGAGGCGTTCGGGCGCCGGGCATTGGAGGAGCAGGGGGTGATCGTGCTGCCGGGTGCAACGCTCGGCGCAGGAGGCGAGGGCTTCTTCCGCATGGCTTTCACCTGCCCGGAGGATCGGCTCGCTGAAGCGGGGCGGCGCCTGGGGGCGCTGCTCTGAGCGCGCGCCACATCCCGTCCGCCACGAGGAACCGCGCCCTGGGCGCGGGTTAGCACGCTACATGTCACAACGGGCCCGCGGCGACGATACCTCCTCGGACCGGGCGGCCCAGATGCGGCGTCCGGACAAGGGATCCAGGCGTCTGTTGGCCTGGGCCTTCGGGATCTCGGCTGCGCTCCATCTCGCGGTCATCGTCGTCTACCCGTTGCTTTTCGATCGCTTGAGGCCGGATGGCGTGTCGTTTCCCATCCCCGCGTCGTCCCGGGAGGAGCGCGGTGTCGAAGTGATCCGGCTCGTGGAGATCGAGGAAGAGGAAGACGACGAGCCGGTGGTGCTCCCTGAAGAGCCCGACGAGGCGGACGAGCCCGCGAGGCCGGGCCTCGTCGGGGTGCCCACCTCCGACGCCGAGGTGGCGGTGGAGCTCCTTCCTCCGGGACCCACGGCGGCGGAGCGGCTCCGCCCACGGCTCGCGGACGCCCGGATATGGGCACCGTTGGACCGCGCCCTGGGCGAGCTCACCCCGGCGCAGCGTGAGGAGATCCTGGTGGCGGGCCGCCTACAGGAGTGGTATGACTCGGTGGCCGTGGCGGAAGAAGCCGAGCGGGCCCTCACCGACTGGACCATCACCACCGACGACGGCAAGCGATGGGGGGTGGCCGACGGGCGGCTCTACCTGGGCGACTTCTCCATTCCCGCACCCTTCGAGTTCGGCGTAACCCCGGGCCGCCGTGAGGAAGTCGCCGATCGCATGTACCAGTTCGAGGAGATCAACCGGCAGGCTCGCCAGTTCGAGATCCGTGGCTCATGGCGGGAGCGCTCGGAGGCCATCCGGGAGCGTCGCGACCGGGAGCGGGCCGCCGGAGACTCGGCCAGGGTGGGGCCGGGAGGCTGACGCCCCGGTTCCGATCGCTTGACCGGCGCGCCATCTTACCCACTCCTTCGCCACCCTTCTAGAAACCCCGGAAGGTCCGCAGTGAGTCAAGAGCTCGCCCCCCGCCTCGACCCTCGAGCGATCGAGCCCGCACGGTATCGCGCCTGGCAGGACGGTGGATACTTCCATGTCCCGGCGTCCGCCGTCCTCGAGGACGGACGGGATCCCTACGTCATCGTCATTCCTCCGCCGAACGTCACGGCGGTGCTCCACATGGGGCACGGACTGAACAACACGGTCCAGGACGTCCTCATTCGCTGGCGCCGCATGCAGGGGCGCGCCGCGGTGTGGGTCCCCGGGACGGATCACGCCGGCATCGCGACGCAGAACGTGGTGGAGCGGCAGCTGGCCGCGGAAGGCCTCCATCGGGACGACCTGGGCCGCGAGAAGTTCGTGACGCGGGTCTGGGACTTCGTGAACGAGACCGGTCCCGTGATCCTGGATCAGC
>CAYGKI010000381.1:0-3314 GCA_964350235.1 uncultured Gemmatimonadaceae bacterium
ACCCACTCCTCATCCGAGTGAGGGTGGCGTGAGCTCTCCCGCTACGGGCCTCAACATCCTCATCGCCGACGACGACGAGTCGGTGCGGGACGTGCTGGGCTACTGCCTGGAACGCGACGACCATCGATTCACTCCCGCGCCGACGGCGAACCGCGCCCTCGACGAGGTTCAGAACGGCGTCTTCGACATGGCGTTCGTCGACCTTCGGTTCGGCGATGTCTCGGGACTCGATCTCATTCCGCAGCTGCTCGGGCATGCGCCGTGGATGAAGGTGGTCCTGATCACGGCTCACGCCTCGGTCGAGACCGCCGTCGAGGCGATGCGACGGGGCGCGCACGACTATCTGACGAAGCCGATCCAGCCCAAGACGGTGCGAATCATCGTCGAGCGCATGGCGGCCATGCGGCGGCTCGAGCGACAGGTCGAGGAGTTGAAGCACGAAGTCGATCGGGCCATGCCCCAGCCGGTACTCGACAGCCGGAATCCCGCGATGCGGCGCATCATCGAACTCGCCCGTCGCGTCGCGGAGAGTGACGCTCTGGTGCTGATCCGCGGTGAGAGCGGCACCGGCAAGGGGGTTCTCGCTCGTGAGATCCATCGCGCGTCGGCGAGGTCGAACGCCGCATTTTCGGTGATCAATTGTCCGTCGCTGAGTTCCGAACTGCTTCAGAGTGAGCTCTTCGGCCACGTCAAAGGGGCGTTCACCGGAGCGGTGAAGAGCCAGGCGGGAAAGATCGACTTGACCGAGGGCGGAACCCTGTTCCTCGACGAGATCGGCGACCTGCCCGGGGCCATTCAGCCGAAGCTGTTGCGGTTCGTCCAGGACCGGGAGTTCGAACGCGTCGGCGACCCCACGCCGCGGCGAGCCGATGTGCGAATCGTCTCGGCCACGAATCGGGATCTCGAACAGGCGGTTCGCGACGGAGACTTCCGGGAGGATCTTCTCTACCGGCTCAACGTCATCGAACTCACGGTCCCGCCGCTCCGTGAACGCCCGGAAGATGTCGAAGACCTGGCCCACAATTTCCTGCACTTCTTCGCGCACAAATACAACCGTCAGGGTGCGGAATATTCGGCGACGGCCTTGGACCACATTCGATCCCACAACTGGCCCGGCAACGTACGGGAGCTGCAGAACGCGATCGAGCGCGCCCTGATCCTGTCGACGACCCGAGAAGTGCCCCGGGAGTTGTTCCCGGATGCCGGGCCGCCCGGAGGCGGCCCGCAGGTGGCCGTGGCCCAGCCGGTGGCGGTGGCCCGGCCGGCGGCCGTGGCCCCGCCGGCAGCCGAGCCCGAGGCTGACGCGCCAACCGTCGATCCGGCGACGGCGGGCCGAGCGGCGCCTGCGCCCACGAATCCGTCGCCATCACCGGCGGCGACGCCCTCGTTCGAAGCCGTCTCTCTCGAGGAGATCGAACGCCGTCACATCGCCCGCGTCCTGGAGTCGGCAGCGTCTCTCGAAGACGCCGCCGAGACCCTGGGCATCGCGCCCTCGACCCTGTGGCGGAAGCGTCGCAAGTTCGGGCTGTAGGGGCGCCATGGCACCCCCAGCCTTCTAGAGTTCGCTTCGCACGAGGCGGGCCAGCGACTCTCCGATTCGCTGGGGCACGGAGCGGCGGCTCCAACGCTCCGAGGTGTCGACCTCTCGCGCCATGGCCCGATCGGCTTCGAAGTCGGCGTTCAGGCAGGCCGCCAGGGTGGAATCAATGACTGTGAGGCAGATCTCGTCGTCCTTGCGGAGCGATCGGTGATTGAAGTTGGCGGATCCGATGAGACTCACCACGCCGTCGACGGTAATCGTCTTGCTGTGAAGCATCGTGGGTTGGTACCGGTAGATGCGCGTGCCGGAGGCGAGGAGGGTGGCATAGACGTCTTCACCCGCCAATTGGCAGGCCCGGTGATCGGTGTACTTCCCCGGGTGAAGAATCTCGACATCGACGCCGCGCTCGGCGGCCGAGCACAGCAAGGCGACCAGGCTGTCGTCCGGCACGAAATACGCCGTCGTGATTCGAATCGAGCTCTGCGCGTTGGCCACCAGGCTGTGGAGGACCTTCTCCACCTCGGTCCATCCCACACCGGGGCCACTCGTAATCACCTGCACCAGCGCAGTGCCCGGTTCCGCACGACCCGCCTCGACCGGTGGTGGCGGGGTGAGCGCCGCTTCGAGCTTCGACGGGTCGGTGAACTCGACCCCCTCGATCCAGTGTTCGAGGAACGCGCCCCGCAGGAGGTTCACAGCGGGCCCGCGCAGGCGAAAATGTGTTTCTCTCCACTGCTCCGGGCGCGTGGCGTTGCCCACCCACTCCTGTGCGATCCCGACCCCGCCCGTGTAGGCATGGTCGTCGCACACCAGGATCTTTCGATGTGTGCGGTGATTGATCTCCCAGAATCGCCAGCGAGTGACGGGACGGAAGAAGATCACCTCCGCACCCGAATCGACGAGGGTGGCCCGGTCGTCGCCCGACATCGGGATGCAGCCGACGGCGTCGAGCAGCACACGAACGGCCACCCCACGCTTCGCGGCCTCCGACAGCGCGTTCACGAAGTCCGTCGCGATGTCTCCCTTCCAGAAGACGAACGTTTCAAAATCGATGGTCTCGGTCGCTTCACGGATCGAGTTCAGCATCGCGGGAAATATCTCGTCGCCGTTGTTCAGGGCCTCGATGCTGTTACCGTCCGTGAACGGGATCGCGAGGGAGCCTTCAAGGGCGGTCCGCAGCCGGTCGGCATCGTCGGCCCCCACGGCAGCGGACGGAGTCGACTCGGTCATATGCATCGGTGTGCTTTCATGGGGTGCCTCCAGGTTCGAACGTGGACACGCGGGAGAGAGGCAAGAGCGATGCCAGCTTTAATTACCCTGATCCGGCATGGGCGGCCGTCCGTTCGCGGAGGGCGATGGGTCGCGGGTCACTCCCTGGCGGAGGTGTGGGAGGCGTACGACCGCGCCATCGTGGTCTCCGACGAGGCCCCACCGGCCGACGTCGTGCACATCGCGCGCGGCGCGGGCACCCTGGCCTGTTCCCCACTCCCTCGCTGCCGCTCGTCGGCCGCCTTGCTCGCCCCCGAACGCACCCCCGTCGTGATCCCCGACGCGCACGAAGTCGCCACGGCCCTGCCGAGCACCGGCCTTCGACTCCCGGCGCGCCTGTGGGGCATCGTGGCGAGGCTCATGTGGCTGGCGGGCCGAGGGCAGACGCGCGAGGCTCCAGCGCGGGCCCGCATTCGGGCGCGTGCCGTCGCGAAAGCGCTCACCGAGATCGCCGACGAGACCGCTTCCGTGGCCTTCGTGGGTCACGGTTTCTTGAATCGGCTGC
>CAYGKI010000382.1:0-3312 GCA_964350235.1 uncultured Gemmatimonadaceae bacterium
GCCTCCACGTACCGTCGCACCGACTACCGCGGCGGGGCCGACGGCGCCCGCATCCGGCTCTCGCCGATGAGCGAGTGGGACGCCAACATCGCCTCCGGGGTGAACTCGGTGATCTCCAAGCTCGAGGAGATCCAGGCCGACTTCAACGCCAAGGGCGGCGCCCAGGTGTCGCTGGCCGACCTGATCGTGCTCGGCGGAACCGCCGCGGTCGAAGCAGCTGCCAAGGCTGCGGGCCACGACATCACGGTGCCATTCACGCCGGGTCGTACCGATGCCTCGCAGGACGACACCGACGTCGAGTCGTTCAGTTGGCTCGAGCCGAACGCCGACGGGTTCCGCAACTACGTCCGCAAGTTCGGTTCGGTGCCGACGGATCCCCTGCTCATCGACAAGGCGTTCATGCTCAACCTGACCGCCCCGCAGATGACGGCACTCGTCGGCGGCCTGCGCGTCATCGGCAACAACGTCGGCGACGAGGGCTACGGCGAGTTCACGGACCGCAAGGGTCAGCTCACCAACGACTTCTTCGTCAACCTCCTCGACATGCGCACCAAGTGGTCCGCAGTCGGTGAGGAGGAGGACGTCTTCGAGGGCCGCGACCGTTCGTCAGGTGACCTGAAGTGGAAGGCCACCCGCGTCGACCTCGTGTTCGGCGCCAACAGCCAGCTCCGGGCGCTCGCCGAGGAGTTCGCTGCCGCCGGCGGCGAGGAGGACTTCGTGTGCCACTTCGTCGACGGCTGGGTCAAGGTCATGGAGAACGACCGCTTCGACCTGAGCTGAGCACACAGGATTCCGTACCGGTGGGGTGTCGCGATCGCGGCACCCCACCGGCGCGTCCGGGCGGAACTCCAGCGCCCCGACGGCCACCCGGTCGGGCGCATCGAGTCGGCATGGCTGTCAGCACCGCTGGTACCGTGACGGCAACGAATGAGACCGTCGGTCCACACAGTCGACGAGGAGGCGTCCCAGGGACTCCGTCACCCCGCTGTTCGATCTCCTGCGTCGATTCGCCACGGCCATGACCCGCCAGTTCGACGTCGACGAGGTCCTCCACGAACTGTGTGACGGCGCCACGATCATCCTCGACGCGGCGGGTGCCGGGGTGTCGGTCGTGGACGACTCCGGCAAGCTTGCGTTCATCACGTCGAGCAGCCAGCTCCTCGTGGACATCGAACACGTGCAGACGCAGTACCAGGCTGGGCCGTGCGTCGAGTCGTTCCATCGCGGCGAGGTGGTCCCTGTGTCCGACATCGAAACGCTCGATCAGTGGCCGCACTACCGGGACCAGGCGGCGCAGCGGGGGTTGCGGTCCGTCGTCGGCCTGCCCCTGGTACTCGACGACCATCGCATCGGATCACTCAACGTGTACGACACCAAGGTGCGCGATTGGACCGGGTCGGACCTCGAATCCGCCCGAGTCCTCGCCGACATGGCCACGGCCTATCTCGTGCACGCCGGCCAGTTGGCCGAGGCGCGACAGCTCAGCCGGCAGCTGCAGGAGGCGCTCGACAGCCGAGTCGTCATCCAACAGGCCAAGGGCATGCTGAGCCGCGACCATTCGATACCGGTCGACGACGCATTCGTGCTGCTCCGCCGCTACGCACGCGGGCACAACCTCGTGCTTCGCGACGTGGCTCGGAGCGTGGTCGAGTCGGGACTGAAGATCCCCCGGGCCGACACCGAAGCCTGACCAGCTCGGCCCGTCGATCGTGTCGCGAGACACGACGGGAGCCGATTCACGGTCGTCCCGTAATCGCTCGGCGCGCGGAAAATCCGCTTCCTAGACTGGCGCGAGCGATCTGGCCCAGACCCCCGCTGACGCAACGACGAACCCGCCCACTGCGACAACCTCGAGCGAGGAGTCCCGATGTCCGGCGAGCACCCAGTCCCCGACGATCAACTGCCACGGCCCACCCTGCGGTTCTCCACCGACGATGGCGTGACCAGGGTCGCCGGCGAGGTCGACGAGACGACCGCTGACGACTTCGCTGCGGCGCTCGGCGCCTGCAATGGCGCATCCGTGCGGACTCTGGATCTCTCGGATGTCACGTTCTTCTCGGCTGCCGGCGTGCGCAGCCTGGTCGCGAACGGCTGGACCACTGACACCCATCCCTTCGTGATCGCGTCGGCCGTGGTTCGTCGCGTCCTCTCAGCCTGCGACCTGGACTTCCTGCTCACCCCCGACGGCCAGAGCGGCGAGCCAGATTGCTCGTCCTCGATGGTCTGAGGCTCGATGGTCTGATCTGGGCAACGGCCCGCGTCGCAGGATCGACGAGTCGGCGACGCACCACCGGTGCAGTCATGCCGCCTGGGGCTGGAGCACCACCTTGGTGTAGCCGTCCTCGCGCCGATCGACCCGCTCGTACGCGTCGGGTGCGTCGTCGAGCGCCAGTGACTCGGACACGACGAAGCTCGGCTCGGCGCGCCCGGTCGACGTCAGTCGGGCAGCGAATTGCGGAGTGTGGTGGTCGCACCGGCGAGGATGGCGGTGTCGACGCCAACCGCCACGAGACGGGCCCCGGCAGCGGTGTATCGCTCGACGAGCTCGGCTGACGTCGCCATGACCGCAGGCGGTGTGCCGGTGGCGGCGATCCGTTCGATTGCACCGGCAACGACCTCCACCACCTCGGGCACCGTTCCTCCGCCGAGGTAGCCGAGCGATGTTGCCAGGTCCATCGGTCCGATGAACACCGCGTCGACGCCGTCGACCGCGCAGATCTCCTCGATGTTGGCGAGACCGGCAGCCGATTCGACCTGGGCGATGACGCAGATCTCTGCGCCGGCACCGGCGTGGTAGTCGGGGACCCTCCCCCACCGTGCGGCGCGCGCCGACGACACGCCACGAATGCCATCAGGCGGATAGCGGGTCGCCGCGATGACGGCGGTCGCCTCGTCGGCGGTGTCGATCATCGGCACCACCAGCGTCCGCGCCCCGGCGTCGAGCAGGCGCTTGATGTCGGCCGGGTCATGATTCCAGCAGCGCACCGCAGCTTCGGTGCCCGCAGCCCCGACCGCCTGGAGCTGCACCAGGATCGTGCGGAGGTCGTTGGGGCCGTGCTCGCCGTCGATCACCACGAGGTCGAAGCCGGCACCGGCGCAGATCTCCGCAGCGACCGGGTCCGCGAGGCTGACGAACATCGCCCACTGCACCCCGCCGGACGCGTCACGGAGTCGCGCCTTCGCCTCGTTCGGCGGCAGCGGTGCGGTCACGACTGGAGCAACGCGATCAGTTGACGCCGCCATTCGACCGACGGCCGGTCGGACTGCACACTGACCGTCGCCTGCTGATCGAGGGGGAGCACACCGGGCACC
>CAYGKI010000383.1:0-3309 GCA_964350235.1 uncultured Gemmatimonadaceae bacterium
CTCCGGTGGGGTCCCATGCGGGTCGACGAGGACGTCCCGGCAGCGCGACGCCACGTCGAGATCGTGCAGCATCCCGTCGAACATCGCGAGATAGCGCTGGAGGAACTCCTCCTGGGTCGGGTCGGCGGCGAACACCGCCGGCAGCCGCCGCACGAGGCCGTGTGCGGTCTGTTCGACCCGCAGCTCGCGGATCCGGGGCGTCCGCCGCACGTTGCCGCGCAACCGGAGCGTCACCCACAGATAGCGGCCCGGTGGGGCGTTCACCGGCGCTTCCAGCGTCTCGAAGCGTTCGTCCCCGAACCACCACGGCGTCGATGGTCTCCCCCGCCGGTGCACGCCGCCGTTCACGTCGTCGCTGTCCACCGCCAGCGCCGGCGGCGGCAGAGCGGGCGACGTCGCCGTCGCCGCAACACACGACGAGGGGTCGGCGGCGACACGGGCGACCTCGGCGTCGTACTCGTCGTCGGAGGTGACCGTGGCGACCAGGCACTCCGTGCCGTCGGGGACGCACGCCTCGATGAACACCCGCCCCCAGCGGTTTCGAGCCACGCCGCTGTCGAGTGCGTAGGTGGTGCAGGTGCCCTCGGTGACGTAGTCGACGCGGGCAGCGGCGGCGAGCCGGATGCCATCGGCGGTCGAGTAGGCGATCGGGCCGTCGCGCGTGACCACGATCCCGCCGCCGTCGTAGCCCGACGCATCGAGCGGTTTGGCCCGCAGCCAACCACCTGCCACCGGCACCACGCGGCGCAGCACGGCCCGACCGCCGGGCTGGGGGGCGATCACGACCGACCCGTCGTGATCGACAGCGATGTCGTTCGCCGGCCCGACGGGTCTGGCCGGGCGGTCCGCTGCAACCAGCCAGCCCTGACCCAGGGGGTCGGTGAACAGCACCACCGGCGTACCGTCGAGGAGCACGGCCACCCGGCTGGGCTCGGCGTCGCCCGGCAACATGGTGGTGCTGGCGGGCAGCGGCACCGGCCGAGGGCCGCGGGTGGCGCTGAGGCGGATCAAGCCCCCCGGCCGGCACAGGACCGCGTAGACCGTGCCGTTGCGGTGTGCGAGCCCCGCCGGGCGCCGCAGCGGGGTGTCGGGCCCACTGATGCGAACCCGGCGCAGCAGCCGGCGGCTCCACAGGTCGAGCACGGCGATGGTGCCGGCGTCGCCGTCGGCGAGGAACATCCGGTCGTCGTCGTCGATCGCCAACCCGGTCGGGTCGAGCGTGCCGAGCGCTGGGTCGGCCGGTGCGAAGTCCGCGCCGACTGCCGCTGGCGCCTCCGAGTCGCCGATCACCACCACCGGTGCCGGCAGGTTGACGTAGTCGAGCCCGCGGGCGGTCGGTCCGACCACCTGACGCCACACGGCGTCGGCGGTGAGGCGGTAGATCCGACACATCCGATCGGTCGCCATCCCGCGCGCCGTGGCGCCTCCCGTCGTCGCAGGAGACTCCTCCGACGGGTTCCACGACAGCGTGAGGTCGCCATGTGCCCCCTCGACCGCAGTGTGGGCGTGTGTGGCGCGCGCCCACTGGTCGCAGGTTGCCACGAGCGACATCGGTCGTCCCGCCGTCATCAGCAGACCTCCACCGGCGAGCGCACCGGAACCGGCGGGCCGATCGGTGCCGGCGGCTCGAGCGACGTTCCGGGCTCCAACGCCGGACCGTCGACCACGCTGATCCCGGCCAGTTCGGGCACCTCCCAGCGCTCCAGCACCACGGCCCGGCTCGCCGGCTCGGTCCACACGCCGGGCGCCGTCTCCTCGGCGAGACGCAGCCCGACGAGGCAGCCGGACCCCGGCATGGGCGTGGGGGTGAGGAACTCGACCCCTTCCACCTGGAGCGCAGCCGCCTCGAGTTCCGGAGCGAACAGACGTCGCCCGAGCGGCCACCCGCGCCCGGCGGGACCGTAGGGCGGCAGCGGTGCGAGGAACTGGCGCAGGACGAGTTCCACCCACCGGCGCACGCTCTCGATCCCGGCACCGTCCTCGACGGACACGCCGACCGAGACGGCGATCCGGCGGTAGGTCGGCGGGATGACGTGGAGTTCGGTCGTGATCAACCGCCGGTCGTCGAGATGGCGGCACACCCCATCGAGCAACGTTCGGTCGGGCCGCGGCGCCTGCGGGTTGACGAGGTCGGTCGCCGGCCAGACCACCACCGACACCACACCGGCCGCGTCCTCGTTCGGTGTGAGCGGATGGAAGAGTGGCAGGACCTCGGCCCGAGCGGCACCGGCGCGTTCGGCGATCTCGCGGAAGTCGCCGGCGGTCACCGCCCGGTCATGGCTGCGGAATTCCGACGGGATCCGCGCCAGCGCATCCGGCAAGGTCTCGGCATCGGCGCCTCCCCGCGCGGGCAGTGGATTGGCGACCTTGACCAGCGGGTGATCGGGCGCCGACGTGATCGAGGCGGGCCCGACGTTGCCGGCCGCACCTCCACCGGTGCGGTAGCTGCGCACGCGGAGGCGCTCACCGATCTGCCAGGCCCGGCCCCGCCGTCCGTCACCGCAGGTGACCGTGCCGGCCTCTCGGTCGACGACCACGTGGCGATCGTCGACCGACGAGGCTCGGAAGTCCTCGACCTGCTGCCACCGCACCCAACGCCCGGCCCCGTGCTCCTCGACGTCGATCTCGAGCGTCCCGAGCACGTTGGCATGCACGAGCGACCGCAACTGGCCGGCGTCGCCGTTGCCCACACCGAGATACTCCGCCGTCCACGTGCGCGCCTGCTCGACCGCTGCGGCGTTGGCGCCGATCCAATCGACCGCCGGCAGGGCACCACCGGTCGGACGGAACACCCGCAGCCACGACACGATCGTCTTGTCCAGCGCCGGGTCCTCCACGAGGGGTGGCTGGTCACCGGCGCCGAGCGCGTCGAGGTCGATCGGCTGGTACACGCCGAGTTCATGGACCTCGTCGGGGAAGCGGAGCCGGACCACGCCTGGCCGCGTGAGCCCGCCGGTCGTGTCGCCGACGACGTCCAGGCTGCGCCACTGCGGATCGGCGGTGGCCGGGTCGGCGGCTCCGGCCACCGGCAGCACGGTGGCGATCTGCCACTGCATCGGTGGCGTGGGCGCGGTCGCCCCGACGCCGGGACAGGGCGTCTCGGCGCGCACCTGCATCGACGGCACGTCCGAGGTCGGCACGAAGCCGATCGAGAGCGTCCCGCCGGCCATCTCGGTCAGATCGTCCGCCGCGCTGGTGAGGGCGACGTAGATCGTGCCGTCGATCGACAGCGCCGGATCGAGCCGATCCCCACCCGGCCGCATCGGGTCGTGCGCGCCGAACGAGGTGCGGTAGGAGCGCACATCGGCC
>CAYGKI010000384.1:0-3290 GCA_964350235.1 uncultured Gemmatimonadaceae bacterium
GGACGTTCCGCTGGTTGCCGAATGGGGTGTCGGCGCCGACTGGTACGAGTGCAAAGGGTAGCCGCTCCCGGCACACCGGGAATCCTTCCACCTCCCGAACGGATTCTCCGACGGCGCTCCGTGGGAGCGCTGCCTCCGGCGGGTCATCTGTCCCGTCCCACCATCGGAGCCGCCCGCCGACGTGTGCAACGTTGGGGTCGAGAGGAGCCGGAGACGTCCCCCGGCCACACGCACCCAACACGGAGGCAATCCATGAGCCGCTCGGTGAACAGGATCACGCTGATCGGAAACGTCGGTCGTGACCCCGACGTGCAGCAGACCAAGAACGGAACGAAGGTGGCCCACTTCTCCCTGGCGACGAACCGCCGCCCCCAGTCCGGCGCCGATGAGGAGGAGCGCACGGACTGGCACCGACTGACGGTCTGGAACCGCCTGGCACAGTTCGCGGAGGACTATGTCCGGACCGGGGATCGGATCTACGTGGAGGGTCGTCTTGAGTACGACTCCTACGAGCGTGACGGCGTGGTGATCCCCACGGCGGAGGTCGTCGTGCGGGAGCTGGTGCTCCTTTCTTCGAAATCCTCGGCCGAGGACGGGGACCTCTCGGCGGCAGCCTGACGGGACGGCCGGGAGTGCGGAGACACGCGCGCCTGCCCACTCCCGGCGCTCCGGCGCCCTCGGGCTTCAGAGCCAGGGCGCGAGACCCGGCGATACGGAGAACACGGCTTCCCAGTGACCTCCTCGGATTCCCCTGGCCAGGTCCACGCGCATGATGTCCCAGGCCATGGACAGCCCGGCGCCCAATGAGGTCCGGACTCCGTCCGAGTCCTGCGCCACCCACCGGGGGGGAAGCGTGCGGTCACCCCCCAGGTAGGTGGCGCCCACCGCCCCGATGAGCCGGATGCCCACCCATGGGGCGTAGACCGGGATCGTCGTCTCGCCTCGGAGGAGCCAGTAGGCATCGCCCACGAAGTCCCGGTAGTCGTAGCCTGGGAGGGTGTGACGTCCGCCCAGGAGGTGCAGGGCCTGAGCGGGCCCGGCTCCGCTCACCCAGCCTGCCGCGGCCGACAGGCGCGCGTGGGCACCGTTCGGCGCGAGCTCGAAGCTTCGCGCGGTCTCGATGTCCGCCGTGCCGAAGGTGTTCGCTTCCAGGCGACCCACGGAAAGGGTGAGCGTGGTCTCCATCTTGCCAGGCAGGGTCGCCGGAACGGTGAGCTCGGCCAGCCCCAGCTCTCCCCGGTCGATGCCTCGAACCGGACGCCAATCCGAGCTCTCCGGGTCGTCGGAGACGACGTTGGCCCCCTGGTGATGCTGCTCCCACCGCAGGGTGAGCGACGGGCCCGTGATTCCCACGCCGCTGCGGAGTGTCAGCGCGGCACCTCGAGCGAAGTATGGATCCAGGAAGTCCTCCTCACCGGACAGCGCGGCGATGGTGTTCTCCAGAGGAGGCGCTCCGGGATGGCCACCCATGTCGCGCAGCTCGTTCCAATAGACGGCCACCTCGGGGCGGAAGCGATCTCCTCGCGCGGGCTCGATGGTGATCGCCCCGCTGGGCTCGGCCCGGCCGAAGGCGTAGCCGGCGGAGCCGCGGAGTCGCAGGCGCTCGGCCGGGCGGAAGGTGGCGCCTCCACCCAGGTGCAGCCCCTCGCCCCGATTGTATCTGAACGCTTCCGAGATCCTGGGCAGATGGAAACGGAGGGGCGCGAGGCCGGTCAGGTACCGGTCTTCCACCACCTCGCGAACCTGAGCCTCCACGTCTTCCAGGGCCGGCGTCGGGGCGAGTCCCTCACGGTCGAGGTCGTCCAGCAGTCCTTCCTCGAAGGCGAAGGCCCGCCGCTGATTGGGTGACGCCGAGGTGATCCGGCGCTCGCCGATGAAGGTCCCTGGAGGGAAATCGACGTTGAACTCGTAGTCCCGCACCTCGTACTTGCCGCGGATGATGCTCCCGGCCATGAAATCCAGGAGCGGGATCTCCCGGCGGATCTCGATCTCCTGCCGGTAGGGCAGCCAGTGGCGACCCATCCAGAGGGAGTTGTCCAGCGACACCCGGATGTAGTCCACGTAGGGATCGACATAGGATACGGGTGTGAACGAGAAGTTCATGCGCACGATGGCGCCCGTGGCCTGGTCGAGGAAGACGCTCCCGATGACGCCCGGCTTCTCCAGGCTCTTGGGCCGGATTCTCAGCTCGAACACCCTGACTTCCCCGGTGGCGTCGGGAAAGCGGATGGTGAGGGAGTCCACCAGACGGTAGTCGTAGATGGACTCGGCGCCGGGGGCGACCGGGTGGGCGACGGCCGCCACCTCGTCTCCGTCGCCCATACGGATGAGGTCTCCGAAGTCGTCCTGGACCACGGTGAGGTGGTCCAGGTGATACCGGATATCCGTCGGAAGGAACTTCTGATCCCGTAGTCCGGCGATGTGCTGGCGGGTCAGGCTCGGGGCCCGCCACATGACCTCGAGCGCGATCTGATCCGCCTTGACCAGCGATCGGAGATCCTGGTCGGGCCGATCCATGAAGAAGTACACCCGTCCGCGGGCCTGCGCCCGATACGAGTGCATGGCGCTGTCCACCACCAGGGATTGCCGCTGCTCCCGGGCGCGCTCCACCATCCGGAGCGCCCTGGGACCGTTCCACGCGCCGGTGGCCATCTCGTCCGCGTAGACGTCGTACGCGGGGTCGGGCATGGGCGAGGGGTCCTGAGCCGAAACGGGTGTGGCCGTCCAGGCAGCCGCTGCCACCACCAGCAGTCGGGCGCCGCGGGTGGGGCGCCCGCGGGGGAGCTTCTTGAAGGACGGAAGGGGCACGGGAGATCCGGCGCGTGAGGACGCTTCTGGCTGCGTGACCTACCGGCTTCTTACCGGGCGTTCCTCGAGGTGGTTCCCACGGGAACGACGAAGGCCCCTCCGTCGGAGGGGCCTTCGTGGCCATCGCTTCAGGGTGAGCGCCGCGCGGGGTGGGCCCGCCGGGCCCGTCGGTCAGTTGGGGGTCCAGAACCCCGACAGCGATTCGCCCTGGGGGCTGTCCCGCAGCTTCTCGAAGGCCCGGTTCCGGATCTGCCGGATCCGCTCCCGCGTGACCCCGAGGAGCGAGCCGATCTCCTCGAGGGTCCGTTCCTCGCCGTCGTCGAGACCGTAGTAGAGGTAGAGGATCTTGCGCTCGCGCTCGGTGAGGTATGCCTCGAACATGGACTCGAGGAAGTCGCGCCGGGCGGATGCCTCGATGTCCTCCTCGATATCCGAGCCTTCGGCACCGGCGAAGCGCTCACCGAAGCTGCAGCTGTCCCTGT
>CAYGKI010000385.1:0-3285 GCA_964350235.1 uncultured Gemmatimonadaceae bacterium
CGACGAGGAGAAGGCGCGTGAGGGCCGACATCTTCACGGCTCGAGGGCCTCGACCACGTCCCAGAGAACCGTCGGGGCCCTAGCGCAGGGAACCGCCGGGGCGCCGCCACAGCGCCAGCACGGACCAGTCGAGCGACCGCAGGCAGGGCCAGCCGCCATCGCGAAGTTCGATGGGTGCGTCCTGCTGGGAGATGTAGTACTCCACGCCGGCCAACGACTCGGTCGCCACCGCGCGCACATCGAGGCCGCGCTGATGCACGCCGTCCAGGTAGACGACGGTGCACTGTCCGCGCTCGGTCGGGAACCACTCGAGCACGCCGTCGACGTTTCCGGCGTTGCGGAATTCCGGATCATCCGACGACAGGAGCCGCACGTTGCCGACCGGGAGGGCCGACTTGTGCCGCTCCCGAAAGCCCGGGAGGTTCGCCCGATGACGCAGTTCGAGGCCGCGGCCCACGATCGTGAGACCCTCGATCTCCAGTGGAGTGGGGGAGAGCTGAAGGATCACCTCCACCTGCTCCTGGACGTCGCTCACCTCCACCTGCGAGGAGTCACCGACCTCGAACCCGAGCGACGTACCGCTGATCCAGAAGCGCCCCGCACGCGGGAGTCGCACCACGAACGCCCCCGTCGAATCGGTGCGGGCGCGCGCCAGTTGCTGCTCCCCGTCGGAGACCACGACCTCGGCGTTGGCAATCGGGCCGAAGGTCGCCGCCTCGACGACCCACCCGCGGATCGACTGGGCGCGGAGACCGTGAGGCAGGCAGACGGTCGCAGCCACCGCGACTGCGGTCGCCGCGAGGGCGGTGAGGGTCGGCGATCGGGCCGGGAGCCACCGGGAGCGGGCCAAGGGCTACCCCGTCGGGGCCGGAACCGCGACCCGAAAGAGCGGCAAGATGATCGTCGTGCCCTCACATTCGCGGTAGGTGAACCGGCGGGGGTCGGGGAGGTGCACCAGGGTCGCGTCGCCCGTCAGCCGCGCCCCCTCGAACTGGAGCACGAAGGGAACCTCGACCGCGCTGGAGAACGGCGCGCAGGCGAGTTGAAACCTCGACCGCTCCCAGATCGGGATCCCCAGCTGACCCGTCTGCTCGAACGTGTTGCCCGCGGCATCGACCAGTTGAAAGCGGTCGACTTCCGACGACTCCGGATTGGTCGCCTGATACAGGTAGTACAGCGTTCCGTCGGCGGCATCGGTCGCCTCCAGGGTCACCGAAACGTAGACACCGGCGTCGTCTTGTGTGGCCCCCACCACGGTAAGCAGCGCGGGACGCGGCGCCCCTCGCTTGTCGCTCGCCTCGATCGGAATCGGTTCGGGGGCACGCACCCCGGGCGCCGGCGACTCCCTCGTGTCGGGGGGTGACGACTCCCTGGCGTCGGCGGGCGGTGACTCCCCGGAGTCGGTGGGCGGCGACTCCCTGGTGTCGGCAGGCGGTAGCCCCCCGGCGGCGGAGGGCGGTGATCCCCCCGAGTCGGTGGGCACCGTGCGCTGGAAGAGGTCGGGCAGGTTGTCTTTCCCGGTCACGAATGTGATCACGGTGACCACCGCCGCGAGGGTCGTCCACAGCCCGCCACGATGTCGGCTCAGCCAACTGCGCCGGGGCGCGGAGGGCGGGTCGCCCGTCGGCTCGGGTGTACGATCGTCGGTCATGAAAACCTCCTGGGTGCGCCGTCCAACATCTACGTCACCGCGGGCCGTGATGCCAGCCTCTCGCCACCTGGTCCGGTGGGATCGGCCCCGTCGCTTCCCGCAAGATCTCCAGGCCCCGTGGTCGACAGCGCCCGAATTTCGTTGCCTCCAAAGTGAAACCATTGAACGTTTGTCGGCATTCGAATCCCGAGCGGAGAAACACCATGCGAGCCCTGGGACTCACCCAGATCCTGAACGTGACCGACATGGCCGAGAGCTTCACGTGGTTCGAGAAGTTCGGCTGGACGAAGGCCTGGGAGTGGGGCGAACCGCCCACCTTCGCGGCCGTCCGCTCGGGGGGGTGCGAGATCTTCCTGTGCCTCGGCGCCCAGGGTGGGAACAGTCGCCTTCCGGCCGGGCAGGCCGCACGGGCCTGTGAGGACGACGAAGGAAATCGCGGCGTCTGGATGTCGGTATGGGTCGACGACGTCGACGAAGCGTATCAGACCTGCGTCGACCGCGGCATCGAGGTGCTTCATCCGCCCGAAGACACGCCGTGGCAGGTGCGCGAGATGCTCGTGCGACACCCGGATGGGCACGTCTTTCGGGTGGGACGGGGCACGGATGTGACCGACCCGACGACGGTGCGCGAACCCGCGCTTCCGATCGAGCGGGTGGATGTGCCGGTGCGCCTCGAGAAGCGGCTCGCTGCCGTGCTCTCCGATCTCGCCGCGTACAAGGGCATGAGCGTCTCGTCGTGCCTGGAGGAGACGCTGCTCCACACCTTCGAGCCCTCTGGGGGTGGCGTCGCGAGCCCCCACACCGGCCGCGACTTCGATGCGATCGACGAGGCGCGGGCGCGCCACGGCCTCGACTACGACACGCACGCGAGCTATCGATTCGTGGAACGCGACGAGAAGGACTCGTAACCGGCCCGGCAGGGGAGTTTCGTCAGCCGAGCCGCACCCTGTTCCTCAACTCGCCGAGCCGTCTCCGAGCGCGTCGCGCTTCTCGCGCCCCGGGAGCTCGAGGTGGGCGAGCGCGAGCGCGAGTTCGGCGC
Source organism: uncultured Gemmatimonadaceae bacterium (assembly GCA_964350235.1). Classification (GTDB taxonomy): domain Bacteria; phylum Gemmatimonadota; class Gemmatimonadetes; order Longimicrobiales; family Gaopeijiaceae; genus JAWLHJ01. The sequence goes on from CAYGKI010000385.1 coordinate 2,691, forward strand.
TGAACTCCTCGGCCGGCAGGCGGTCCCCGCGGCGAAGCGTCAGCACCAGCTCGGCGGGATGGGCGAGGCCCAGTCCCTCGGCACCGGCAAGGCCCTCGAAGGCCGTCAGGTCGGCCGCCGTCAGTATCAACCGCGGCGCAACCAGGCGCCCGAGTACCCGCCGCTGGAGGCTCGCCCCCGAAATCCGGCCGAGCGGCACGGTGATCTCGCGCACCGGTTCGACCTCCTCGTCGGTGCGGATGTCGGATCCGATGTGATCGGTACGGCGTCCCACACGCCACTGGATCGTGAGCCGGTCTTCTTCCAGGCGTAGCAGGCCGTGCACCGTCTCACGCGTGGTGGTCATCGACCCTCCGGTGAAGACGTCGGAGGCCCGTTTCAGCAGGAACGGCAACGCGATGGAGCGGGGCATGCGCCCCTCAGTCGCCCAGCACGTAGGCGAAGACGAGCGGCGCCACGATCATCGCGTCGGAATTGATGAAGAACTTCGGCGTGGCGGGCTCGAGTTTTCCCCACGTGATCTTTTCGTTCGGCGGGGCACCCGAGTAGCCGCCGTACGAGGTGGCCGCGTCGGTGATCTGCGCGAAGTAGCCCC
>CAYGKI010000386.1:0-3282 GCA_964350235.1 uncultured Gemmatimonadaceae bacterium
GTAGGACGCCATGAACCGTCCCAGCGACTCGGCCCGGTTGGAGATGATGGTCAGACCCCGCTCCGCGTCGTCCCCCAGGTCGTCGGGAAGGTCGTGGCGTGCCAGAAGGGCCCGAAGGCTCCCGGATATGGACTTGATGGGCGTCAGCGAGTTGTTGATCTCGTGGGAAAGGACCCGGATGATACGCTTCCAGGCCTGACGCTCCTCCTCCCGCAGCGCACGACTGAGGTCCGAGAGCGCGATGAGCTCGAGTCGGTATCCCTCCTGCCGCACCACGCTTCGCCTGAGCTCCCAGCGACCCGTGCCGCCCGGGAAGGACACCTCCAGCGTTCGGGGGGCGATGCCTTCCAGCGCGCCGTCCAGGCGCAGCTCCGCGGCGGTGCGACCGGTGAGGCGATCCACAGGCTGCCCCAGAAGCCGCTCACCCGCGCGGTTGACCAGACGCAGCGTGCCCTCCTGATCGAAGGCGAACACGGCGACGTCGATCTCCTCCAGCACCTTCCGGAGCGTCTCGGTGGCTTCCACCGCCCCCAGCCGCTGGTTCCGGAGGGTCTCCTCCAGGGCGTTCACCTCGTGGTAGACCAGGGAGAGAGGATCCGCCGCGTCCACCACCCTGGCCCGAATGGAAAAATCCCCTTCCCGCAGCGCCGCCAGCATGTTGGCCAACGTTCCGAGGGGCCGGATCACCTCCTCCCGCAGCGCCAAGGTGAGCCCCACCCACGCCCCGACCACCACCACCGTGAGCGTCCACCGCACCTGCCCCGTGAAGTCGCCCACCCAGAGGAGGATCAGCGCCAGCCCGGTCCCCGGCACTCCCGTGAGAAGCGCGAAGAGCGCCACCCGGGTGTCGTGACCGAGCCTTCGCCATAGACCGCTCACGGCCTATCCCCGGCCCACTCGGAGCTATCCGGCGTCGATGTCATGACGCTGGAGGCGTCGATACAACGCGCTCCGGCTCAGCCCGAGCGCCTCGGCCGCCCGACTCACGTTCCCCTGGTGGCGCTCCAGGGCCTTCTCGATGAGCACCCGCTCGGCCTCGTCCAACGTCAGGTCGTCCATGGGTGCCGCTCCGTCGTCCCTGCGACGCAATCCAAGATCGGAGGCCTCGATGCGGGACCCTCGGGCCATGAGGACCGACCGCTCCACGGAGTGCTGGAGCTCCCTCACGTTCCCCGGCCACCCGTGGATCATGAGCGCGTCCTCGGCGGCGGGGGAGAATCCCTCCAGAGCGCGCCCGTACCGCTTGGCCTGCTTTCCGAGGAAGTGCCGGGCCAACGGCAGGATGTCCTCCCGGCGATCCCGCAACGGCGGCAGACGGATCTCCACCGTGTTCAATCGATAGAGCAGGTCCTCGCGGAAGTCTCCCTGCGCCACGGCTTCGCCCAGGTTGGCGTTGGTGGCCGAGAGGACGCGGACGTCCACCTTCCGAATCTTGGAGGAGCCCACGCGCTGGATCTCCCCGGTCTCCAGCACCCTGAGGAGCTTGGCCTGTTGCTGGAGCGGAACGTTGGCGATCTCGTCCAGGAACAGGGTGCCGCCCTCCGCCAGCTCGAAGCACCCCACGCGCTCCGTCTTGGCGTCGGTGAACGCGCCTCGCACATGCCCGAAGAGCTCGCTCTCGAACACGCCCTCGCTGAACCCCCCTGCGTTCACGGCCACCATGGGCTTCTTCGAGCGGAGCGAGACGGCGTGCAACCAACGCGCCACCACTTCCTTGCCGGTGCCGTGCTCTCCCACGATGAGGACGTTGGCGTCGGACGGCCCCACCCGGTCGATGACCTCCAGGACCGGCTGCATGGCCTTGGACGTGGCGATGAGCTCCGGGGCCCCTTCCCCACCCTTGAGCCTGAGGTTCTCCGTCTCGAGCAGCTGGCTCCGGCGCAGTGCCCGTCCCAGCTGGACGTGGGTCCTGAGCGTGGTCAGAAGCCGCTCGTTGTCCCACGGCTTCTCGATGTAATCGCGGGCGCCCCTGCGCATGGCCTCCACCGCACCTTCCACGCTGCCCCACGCCGTCATCACCACGATGGGGACGTCGTGGTCGAGCTCCCGGATGGCCGTGATGAGGTCCATCCCCTCCCGGCCGGAAGTGGTGTCCCGAGTGTAGTTCAGATCGATGAGCACCAGATCGAAATCCTCGTGCTCCACCTTCTTCACCACCGCCGTCGGGGAAGACGCGGCAACCATCTGGAAGCCTTCCGCCTTGAGGAGCATGCGGAGCGCTTCCAGGACGTCTTCCTGGTCGTCGGCTACGAGAACCCGGGGCGTGGTCGTCACGATTCCTCGACGATCCACCCGTCCTTCAGCTCGATGATCCGGTTCCCGTACTTGGCGTACTCCTCGTTGTGGGTCACCTGGATCACGGTGGTCCCCTCGGCGTTCAGCTCCTTGAGGAGATCCATGATCATCCGGCCCTGGCTGGAGTGGAGGCTTCCCGTGGGCTCGTCGGCCAGGATCACGGTGGGCTCGGCGATGACCGCCCTTGCCACGGCTACGAGCTGCTGCTGCCCGCCTGACAGCTGACTGGGGTACAGGTCCTTCTTCCCGACGATCTGGAACCGGTCCAGGGTGTCCGCCACGATGGCCTGCCGGTCCTTCCGCTTCACGTTCCGGTAGGAGAGGGGAATCTCCAGGTTCTCGTACACCGTGAGGTCGTCCAGGAGGTGGTACTGCTGGAACACGAACCCCACGTACCGCTTCCCGAGCTCGATGCGTGACCGGGGCTTCATGGCGTGCACGGGCTCGCCGAACAGGTGGTACTCCCCGCGCCAATCGGCGTCCAGCATGCCCATGATGGAGAGGAGCGTCGACTTTCCGGCGCCCGAAGGCCCCATGATCGTCACGAACTCACCGGTGTCGATATCCGCCGAGATGCGACGCAGCACGAAAGTCTCGCCTGCCCCCGTCCGGTACGACTTCTCGATGTTTCTGAGCCTGATCACACGCTTCCTCCCCTCACCGATTCCTCTGACTTGGCCGCGGGCGCGCACGCGCTCCGCCTCCGCGAAAGTACCGCCTACCGGCGCTGGCGGAAGGCATGCCCCCTCGAAGGGAGGGCCGTGCCCGGCCCGTCGCCGGGTTCTACATAAGCCGAAAGGCCGGCCCGCACGCCGTGGCGCGGGCCGGCCTCACGGGGTCACCGCCAGGCGGATCAGGCGCCGGAAGACTCCGCCGGACGGTGCACGTCGAACCCGGCCTCCTCCAACTCCTGCGCACGTCGCACGTCGTCTTCGCTGACGACCTGGCCGTCGAAGAGGTGGACGGAGCGGTCCGCCACGTGGGCGT
>CAYGKI010000387.1:0-3276 GCA_964350235.1 uncultured Gemmatimonadaceae bacterium
CGTCACCACGGACGACGGTGGACCGGGGCCGGCTCGTTTCGAGCGCGTCCGGACCGCGGCGCCGGACTCGCTCCTGCGGGAAGGCGAGCTGGACGTGCTTGTGGGATGGGACACCGGCACCGACGTCGACGCGGACGAGGAGGGCGGCGCCACCGGACCCTCCGTTCCCGCCATCGCCCTCCGGTACAGAGCCGAGAGCGACTTCTCACGAACCGCCGCCGCGGCCCTGCGGACCCGCCTCCTGGAGCTGGGCGCGGTGGAGCGGGATCGGGCGTTCCGGGACGCGGGCTTTCCCATCGCGCCGGAAGGCGTACTCCGCGTCGAAGCCCGCAATGTCGCGACCCCCGAGCGCGAGGGAGGCGCGATCCTCGGGCTGGCCCTCACCCCCTTCGTCCTCCTGCTTCTTCTCACCGGCGGCTCCATCGCCGCCGTGGACACGCTGAGCGGCGAGCGGGAGCGGGGCACGCTGGAGACGCTGCTCACCACGGGGCTCCATCGGCAGGAGATCGTGCGCGCCAAGCTTCTGGCCATCGTCGCGCTCGGACTGGTGGTGGTGGGTACCAACGCCGCCAACCTCCTGCTCTATCTGGGGCTCGGCGTGTTCGAGCTGCCCGAGGGCATGGCCCTGGACGTGGCACCACTGGATGCGCTCCTGGTGCTGGTCCTGCTGGTCCCGCTGACGGTCCTGGTGGCGTCGTCCCTCCTCCTTCTCTCGGGACGGGTGGACGGGTACAAGGACTTCCAGATCGCGTTCTTTCCGGTGCTTCTCGCGTTCGTGGCCCTGGCCGTGCCGGGGGCGCTCCCCGGAATGGACCTCCACTCCGCCATCGCCCTGGTTCCCGTGACGGGCATCGGCGTGGCCGTTCGCGAGGTCATGGTGGGCACCCGGAACTGGCCTTTCCTGCTGGCCGCCTGGGCTTCGAGCGGCGGGGCGGCCTGGGTCATGGTGCGCGCGGCGGAGCGTGCCCTCTCCATGGAGCGGCTGCTGGGGGGAGCGGGGATCGACGAGGCGGAGGTCCGTGGCGGCCCGGAGCTGTTCCCCCGCAGGGTGCTCCCCTGGTTCGCCGGCACCTGGGCGCTCTTCTTCACCGTCTCGTTGTGGCTGGGCGACGCGTTGGGGGTTCGTGGACAGGCCCTGGTGAACCTGGTGGTCATCTTCGGCGGCGCCACCCTGCTCATGGTGCGCCGGTACCGACTGGATCCCGTCCGAGCGCTGCGGCTCACACGCCCACCCCTGCGGTCGTGGCCCGCCGTGCTCCTCGGAGCCCCGGCGGGGTACGTGGTGGGGGTGGGGATCGCCGGGTTCGTGGATCGATATCTCGTCCCCACGCCCCAGAGCATGATGGAGGCGTTCCAGAACGTCCTCCTGCCCGAGTCCGTGCCCCTCTGGCAGCTCCTCTTCCTCCTCGCCGTGCTCCCCGCCGTCTTCGAGGAGCTGGCCTTCCGGGGCGTGCTCCTCCATGGTCTTCGGGCGCGCCTGGGACCGGTGGCCACCTGTCTGGCGGTGGGCGCGATCTTCGGCGTCTTCCACGTGTCCTTGTTCCGTATCGCCCCCACGGCGTTCCTCGGCGTCGTCCTGGCCGCGGTGGTCGTCAGGACCGGGTCCATCTACCCGGCCATCCTCTGGCACTTCCTGAACAACGCGGTGGCGCTGGTGCCCTCGCGGCTCGGATGGGTGGACGCGTCCACCGAGATCCCCTTGTGGCTCTTCGCGGTGTCCGCCTTGGCGCTGACCGTGTCCCTTCTCGTCCTCGGAGGAGGAAGAGGGCCCGCCTCCGGAAGCGGGCCTCAGGGCACGGCCACGTAGTACTCGTTCAGCGGATGGTGACACGACCCCGCGCGACCTGGCGACAGCGGACGGCAATCCCCATCATCGGGATCTCCATGGGACGAGCACCGCACATGTCAGATCGAGACACCCGGGAAGGCGACGTGACGGCGCTGCTCCGGCGCGCCGAGGACGGCGACGCCGAGGCGCTGGACCGCGTATTCCCCCTCGTCTACGGAGAGCTGCAGCGCATCGCTCGGGCTCAGCTGGCCCGTGAGCGCGCCGGCCACACCCTCCAGCCCACCGCCCTGGTGAGCGAAGCGTATCTCAAGCTCGCCAACCGCCCCCCCTCCGGGACGGAGAATCGGGCGCATTTCCTGGCGGTGGCCGCCAGAGCCATGCGCCAGGTCCTGGTGGACCACGCCCGTTCATGGGCCGCGACGAAGCGGGGAGGAGGGGCCGCCCCGGTGACGTTGAACGAAGAGCTGGCGGGCGGATCCTCCGATCCAGCGGACATTCTGGCTCTCGACCAGGCCCTGGACCGCCTGGATGCCCTGGACGGACGGCTGAGGCGTGTGGTTGAGATGCGCTACTTCGGAGGCCTTCAGGACGAAGAGATCGCGCAGGCGCTGGGGATCACGCGCCGCACGGTCCAGAGGGACTGGGTGAAGGCGCGTGCCTGGCTCCACCGGGAGCTGGGCGACGGCAAGGAGCCCGGGGAAGCTTGAGCGGCTCTAGCGGGGGCACGGGAGGGGACGAAGGCCGGGAGCGCTTCCGCAAGGCCAGCGACCTGTTCATCGAGGCACTCGATGAGGACCCCGCCCGGCGCCGAACCTTCGTCGCCGAGCGATGCGGCGAGGACGAGGCCCTTCTGCAGGACGTCCTCGAGCTCCTGGCCGCCCATCAGAGGGAAGGAATCCTGGACGGAGCCTTCGGCCCTTCCGAGCCCGAGCCCGACCTGGAAGCGCGGGTGGCGGACGCCCTCGCCGACCGCTACCGGATGGTGGGCCGGCTGGGTGAAGGGGGGACAGCGGTGGTCTTCCTGGCATGGGAGAAGAAGCACGACCGCCGCGTCGTCCTGAAGGTGCTCAAGCCCGACGCCCAGGCGCTCTTCGGGCACGACCGCTTCCTGGAGGAGGTACGCCTGGCCTCGGGGCTCTCGCACCCGCACATCCTGCCCTTCATCGACTCCGGCCGGGCCGACGGCCTGCTCTACTACGTCATGCCGTGGGTCGAGGGCGAGTCGCTCCACGAGCGGCTGGAGCGGGACGCGCCCCTCCATCCGTCGGCCGCGCTGCCCCTCCTACGGGACGTGGCGGAGGCCCTGGCGTACGCGCACGGCGAGGGGGTGGTGCACAGGGATCTCAAGCCGGGGAACGTGCTCTGCGCGGGAGCCCATGCGTACCTCATGGACTTCGGCGTGGCCAAGGCGTTGCGCTCCGCGCCCACCTCGGCACCGCAGACGCGCCTGGGCTCCGTGCCGGGCACGCCACGCTACATGGCCCCCG
>CAYGKI010000388.1:0-3239 GCA_964350235.1 uncultured Gemmatimonadaceae bacterium
GATCTGCTGTGTGTAGAGGAGGTACCATCCGAGCAGGAGCACTAACAGGGTCGCCAGCGCGACTGGCCACTTGATCCGGATCATGGCGCGCGGCGGCCCCCCCGCTCGTCAGGAGGGAACCGTCAGGACGTCTCGACCGACGTACGGGTGCAGCACCGCGGGCAACGCCACGCTTCCATCTTCACGCTGATACGTCTCCAGGAGCGCCGCCACCACGCGGGGGAGGGCCAGAGCCGATCCGTTGAGGGTGTGGACGTGCTCGGGCTTGTCCGCCTGGGAGCGCTTGAAGCGCAGGTCCGCCCGGCGTGCCTGATAGTCCGTGAACGTGGTGCAGCTCGAGACCTCCAGCCATGTGCCCACCCCCGGCGCCCAGACCTCCAGATCGTACGTCATGGCGCCACTCTGTCCGAGGTCGCCGGCGGCGAGGCGGAGGCGGCGATAGTGGAGGCCGAGGCGTTGGAGGAGCGTTTCGGCCTGCCGCGTCAGCTCTTCCAGCGCCTCCATGCTCCGCTCGGGCGCCTCGTAGCGGACCAGCTCGACCTTGTCGAACTGATGCACCCTCAGGAGTCCACGCGTGTCCTTCCCGGCGGCGCCCGCCTCCCTGCGGAAGCACGGCGAGTAGGCCGTGAGCTTCCTGGGGAGATCATCCAGGGACATCATCTGTCCCCGGTGGAGATTGGTCACGGGCACCTCGGCGGTGGGGATGAGCCAGAGGTCGTCCCGCTCGGTCAGATACGACTCGTCGGAGAACTTGGGAAGCTGTCCGGTACCGGTCATGGCGTCCCGGTTCACCAGGTAGGGTACGCGGACCTCCTCGTACCCGTTCTCCTCCACGTGAACGTCCAGAAACCAGTTGATCAGCCCTCTCTGGAGGCGCGCTCCGGCCCCACGGAGCACCGGGAACCCCGAGCCGCTCACCAACGCCCCCGCGGGGAGGTCCAGGATGCCCAGGGCCTCGCCCAGCTCCCAGTGCGGCTTCGGATCGAAATCGAAGCGCGCCGGCTCCCCGTGGGTGGCCACCACCTCGTTGGCCTCTTCCCCCCCCTGGGGAACCACGTCGAGGGGAAGGTTCGGCAGACCGAGAAGGCCCGTCTCGATCTCGGCCTCCGCCTCGCCGACTCGGGCGTCGATGACGTCGCTGCGCTCCCCCACGCGCCGCATGGCCTCTACCAGCTCCGTCGCATCTTCTCCCGCCCGCTTGAGCTCGCCGATGCGCTTGGAAGAGCTGTTCCGCTCCGCCTTGAGGTCGTTGACCTCCGCCAGACCGGCTCGACGCTCTTCGTCCAGGGCGAGGATGCGGTCGACGGCATCCCGATAGACGGGATCCCGCTTGGCCAGCCCTTCCTTGACGGACTCGGGCTCGCTGCGAACGCGACGGAGATCGAGCATCAGTTGGGAGGAACCAGGCGGCGATCGTTGCAGACGGGGTTGGTCACGTGCCTGAAGCGCAGCGTTCCCTCGGCCACGTCGATGTCCACCGCCTCCATCTTGGCGTAGTAGACGCAGCGACTGCCGAAAGACCCGGTGCGTTGACCCGTGCGGACCACGTAGACCGTGCCGCTCCTCACCGGAACCGCACCCGCGGAGACGTACACCGCCGAGTCCGACGGCGCCTCCTGCACGTCGGCCAGGGTCAACCCGTCGAGGGGGGCGATCCGAGCCCTCGAGTCCACACCCAGGGCGCCCGGCGGAAGGATGACCAGGTCTCCCTCCCGGGTATCCAGGGCCAGATCCCAGGCCCCCGTGGCGGTGGGTGACTCGATGGTCACCGTGGCCCTTGAGAGGAAGTTGAAGCCGGAAGGCACGTTCAGCTCGGGTCTCGCCAGAGAATAGAGCACCACCGTGTCCGGCCGGTCGCTCCAGTTGAACGCGAAAGGATCGTCGCCACAGGCGAGGGGCCCCATGAGCAAGGCCGCCGCGAGCGCGATGGCCTTGGGCGCGTGGCGGTGCCTTATGGGTGCTTCGTTGGTCACAATGGCATCCGGAAAGGGGACGAGCAGGCCCGCAAACTTGACGGGGCGCGGGGTCGGGGTCAACCCCGAAAAACCCTTGGATTGCTTGACTTTACCCCACCCGGCGGGTAGGTTCCCGCCGCGTCTCGGCGGGGCCTCCGCACCGCTGGCGCCACGGCGACGAGGAGATACCATGGAAGCCCGCAACACGCCGCGCCAGCGAATCCTGATCGTGGACGACGAGCCGCACATCCGGCGTCTCCTGGCGACGCGACTCCAGACCGAAGGGTACGACGTGGAGGAGGCGGGCGACGGGGAGGAGGGGCTCCGAAGGTTGCCCGACTTCGGTCCCGACCTCGTGCTCCTCGATCTCATGATGCCGGGTGCCAACGGGCTCGAAGTGCTTTCCCGGATCCGGGCCGATCCAGAGCGCGGCACCTTGCCTGTCATCATCCTCACCGCGAAAGGCCAGGACAGCGACCGCGACCTGGCGTTGGCCGGAGGCGCATCCGACTTCGTGACCAAGCCCTTCAGTCCCATGAAGCTCCTCACACGCATCCGTGAGATCCTGGATGCGGGTTGAGCGACCCTACATCGTCCCTCGTTTCGACGCCGGACCGGAGATCCCTGTTTGAGCCGCCACCTCCTGCTCTTCGACGACGCCCGGGCCCGAGCGTGGGCGCCTTTCTCGCTCACCCGCCCCATCGGCGAGCTCCTCTTCGGGACCATGACGCTGCGGGAGCGATCCGCGCTGGCCCTGGGGATCCCCTGTGAGGGGCACCTGACCAGCGCCCGGTTGGCGGGGTTCGAGGAGCCGGAAGCGGCTCCGGCTCTGGGCCCCCTTCCCGGCGCGTCGGACCGCGACCGCATCGTGTTGTCCAGCCGCTTCGTCGCGGAGGCCGCGGAGGTACGGGACCTGGACGCCCCGACCGTCCTCACGTCCGGGGGCGGGACGGTGGGGTGGTACGTCCCGGCCGGGCACGAGCCGCCCGGCGAGGAGCGCTATCTAAAGCTCTCCGACGGAACAGCGGACTCGGCGCCACGGCGGGAGATCGGAGGACGGATCCTTGACGCCCCGTGGACGCTGGTGCGTGACAACCCCGAGCAGATCCGCCGAGACGGAGCCCGGCGGTGGTCCGACACCGGCACGCCGCACGGCGTCCATCGGATCGGGGACGGCGTCCTGTCCCTGGCCCATGGGGCCACCATCGAGCCCGGCGTCACCGTCGACCTCCGCCACGGACCCGTCCGCCTGGAGGAGGGCACTTCCGTCGAAGGTCCCGCGCG
>CAYGKI010000389.1:0-3217 GCA_964350235.1 uncultured Gemmatimonadaceae bacterium
GGAACCGGAATCGTGACATCGATGTCGGTGAGCGACACCGAATCGAGCGAGGAACCGCCGTCGATCGCGGCGAGCACACTCTCACCGATCGTCAGGCTGGCGATCGGTGAGGCTGCGATGTTGCCTCCGATCGGTTGGTTGAGGTCGATGCCGACCAGTGGGGTCGAGGCAACCGAGCCCGTCTGGCCCGTGCTGCCGCTCGCGTTGCGGCTCGGGATCGCCGACGTCGCGATGCCGGTCTCGGCGACGCGCACCTCCGACGCCGCGGCCCTCACGTCGAAGACCGAGAAGTCCGGGCTCTCGGCCTCGGTCTCGGGCAAGCTGAGCCGGCTGAACACCGCGGCATCGAGACCGGAGACGACCTCGCCCGTGCCGAAGACGCCTCGCACGACCTGCGGACCGTCAGCAGCGAGCGACACCGCGTCGGGCACCGACGGCAGCAGTCCGCTCAACAGGAACTGGTCGGTCGCCGTATTGAGGTCGAACGCCGACGCCACCGCGGTGCCCTCGTCGCCGACGTACAGGCGATCGCCGACCAGCGCGAGTTGGTTGCCGAATCCCGTACTGGGACCGGCGATCGTGCGGCTACCGCCTTCGAAGCCGATGTCGAACACGAGCACGTCGGTGCTGACCTCGGTACCGATGGCGGCGCGGCCGCTCACCGCCGAGAGCGTGCTCCCCGTTCCCTGGCCCGGTGCACGGACTTCCGCGTTCGCGAAGTTGCCGCCGGAGTCGTACCGACGAACGACACCGGTGTCCGGGTCGCCATCCTCGGGGCCATCGTCGCCGAGGGCGGCCACCCAGAGATCGGTCTCGGTGAGGGCGATGGTCGAGCCGAAACGATCGCCGTCCGACCCGTCGGAGATCCGCCGGTCGGGGATCAGCGTCGGCGAGGCGAGCACGAACAGGGCGACGGCACCGACATCGGTCAATTCGTCGTCGTAGAAGGGAGCACCGACGGCGAGGCGACCATCGGCGATCGAGACCGAGATGCCGAAGTCCGACCCGGCCTGTCCGTCGTAGGTGCGCAACGGAGCGAACTCCTCGCCGTCGAACTCGTAGACCTCGACGGCATCGGAGCCGGGCACACCGACCGCCAGGTACGGCAACGCCAGCGACACCGAGGTACCGAAGTCGTCGTAGCCCTCATCGGGCGACTGGATGGCCTGAAGATCGGCCCACACGCCTTCGGCTCGACCGAGTACGAAGACCGAACCCTGCGACGGGATCGCCACCACGGCAACGTCGCCGTCGATGTCCACCACCGGGCGGTACTCGCGAGGCAGGGCGAGCACGATGTCGCCGTCCACGAGCGACTGCACGAGCGGCTCCGTCTGCGACTCGGAGAACAGCTCGCAACCGAACTCGCAGAGGACGACCGGGTACTCATCGGTCTGCTCCGGTGAATACTCCGCGGCGAACGGATCGGTACGCAGCGTGGCCGTGGCGTCGAACACCGGTGGTGCCACGGCGAAGGACGCCTGCCCGTAGTTGGCGGACGATGCCGAGGGGCCGACGATCTCGATGTCGAGCACCGAGCCGCCGGCGAACGCTGTGGTCGTGTAGAAGACCCTGCCCCCGGCGCTCACGGCGACGACACCGAGCTCGGTGAAGCCCGACGTGAACGTCAGGTCGGACCCGGACGGAATCCGGACCGTGCTCTCCACGCTCGACTGCCATGGAATCTCGACCGTGGTCGACGCCGCGCCGACGAAGATGCCCTGGTTGATCCACGATCCGTCGCCGGTCAACGTCAACGGGGTCTCGTCGACGTCGAGGGGATCATCGAACGCGCGGACGGTCCCGCTGTTGCGTACCAGACCCGAGATGTCCACGACGCCGCGAAGTGTGGCGTCACCACCCGACTCGATGTCGAATGCGCCACCTGGGGCCACCGAGGTCTCGTTCGTGCCGGACAGTCCACCTGTCAGGGTCAGCGATCCTCCGTCGCCGATCGACAGCGACCCCGCCAGCTGCATGCTGCCGACGAGGACGTCCGCGTCGACGACGACCGTTCGGGGACCGGCCGGGATCACGACGTCGTCGAAGATGCCCGGGACACTGCCCGTACTCCAGTTCGCGGGATCGGTCCAGAGACCGTTGCCACCGGAGGTGTCGAACGTCGGTGGACCGGGGGGCGGCGGTGGCGGAACGAACTCGAACGAGTAGACGGCACCTGCGTCGACGCCACGGGAGTTGTCCTCGCGCAGGGCACCGACGAGGATGTCGGTACCGAGAACGCTCACCGAGTACCCGAAGTCGTCGTCTCTCACGCTGTCGGCGGCGAGCAGTTCGGTCCCGGTGGACCATCCGCCGGGGATCCGCGCGAAGACCTCGACCGAGCCGGTCCGGCCAGGACCCGCTGCCGTCGCGCCGGCCACGATCACGTCGCCGTCGATCGCAACGTCGCGGCCCAGCTGGTCGCTCAGACCGATGCTCTCGGGCTCGAGCGCGACCGCCGGTCCGTAGTCGCCCGGGGTGCCCTCGTAGACCCAGACCTCGCCGCTGTCGTTGTCCGGACCGCCGAGACGCTCACCGACGACGAGCGTCGTGCCACCGAGCGCCACCGACTCGCCGAACCGCGGAGCACCGTCGAGCGGGACCGCCGGGCTCGTGAACGTGTCGGCCGGGGTGAGCAGGAACGTGCCGGCGGAACGCCTGAACACGTAGACGGCACCGCCACCGGGCGCGTTCGGAGCGCCGACGGCGACGGCCGCGTCCCCCAGGCCCTGATCGCGGATCGCCACGCTCGCACCGAACGAATTCACGGGCACGACGCCCGACGGCACGAGTCGCTCGAGCAACAAGGGGCTCGCAGGATCGACCAGGCTGTAGACGGACACGCCGGGCACGGCCGCATTCGGCTCACCGACGACGAGCAGGCTGCCGTCGAGGTGCACGCCACCCAGTTCGCCCACGGTGGTGGAGACCCGCGCCACTTCGATGAAGGTCCCACCGGATCCGTCGTAGATCACCGCGCCGGCCGTCGACGTGAGGACCAGGACCTGGTCGTCGAGCGATGCCTGCAGGCCCAGCCTGGTGCCCGCGGTGTCCTCGACCAGGTCGGTGAATTCCCAGATGCCGGTGTCGACGTTGCGTTCGTAGAGGTACGCGCCGCCGGTGTTGCCGTCGGCGAACGGTGCCGTGATGACCGCCGAAGCGGCTCCGGTGAGCGGGTCGACGTGAAGCCCGGCAACGCGATGCCGCTGAACAGCAT
>CAYGKI010000390.1:0-3205 GCA_964350235.1 uncultured Gemmatimonadaceae bacterium
CGGGGGGCGGAGGTTCCCTTCGGTTGCGTCTGCCGGTTCTCCGGGCCTTCGAGCCGGGGCTGCACTCCTCGGTGCTACCCGATGGACGCATCGCGGTCGTCGACTCGATCGGATACCGGGTCAAGATCGTCGACCTCGACGGCAACGTGATCGGGGTGCTGGAGCGCCCGATCCAACCGACCGCCGTGACGGCCAGCATCCAGGAGCGGGAGCGCGACCGTCGGCGCGAAGAGGCGGCCGAGGGGTCGGGAGGCGGAATGGTGGTCATGATCGGCGGAAGCGGCGGGGGCCGCACCGAAGCGAACGGCATGAGCGAAATGATGCGGGCGCGGATCGAGTCGATGATCTTCGCCGACGAGATTCCCGTCATCGAGCGCATGGCGGCCGACCCGGCGGGGCGGATCTGGGTGCAGCGCAGCTCGGGCAATCCCGGCGAGGCGGGACCCACCGACCTGCTGACGGCCGACGGCCGCTACCTGGGTTCGCTCGCGCCCGACGCCCTGCGGATTCCGTCGGCCTTCGGGCCGAACGGGCTGATGGTGCGCATCGAGGAAGACGAGTTCGACGTTCCGACCCTCATCGTCGAGCGCATGCCGGCGGAGATCGGCTGACGAGGCCGATCGCGGGCCCGCCGGTTGCGGAACCGGTGCGGGGAGAGAGATTGGGGCGTCTGCTCCCTCCCTTCCCGCGCCGGAGTCCCCCGTGCCCCATGGTGTGAACAGCCGGCTGATCTCCGCCGGACGCAAGGGGCGGCGACGGTCATCCTCCAGGCGCTTCCATGCGGCCTGGGTGCACCTCGCGGCGCTGGTGCGCGAGTTCCGAGTGCCGTTGATCGGCTTCGCGACGGCGACCGTACTGGGGGGGATGCTCTACGGCGAACTCCACGAGTTCGCGCGGGGCCCGGCCGCCTCGATTCCCCTGTTCGATCGCCCCTACATCATGCTGCAGCTCATGCTGCTCGAGGCGCCGGAGGGGGTGCCCTCGGAATGGTACCTGGCGGTCTTCTGGTACCTTCTTCCGGCGACCTTCATCGTGCTCGTCGGTCTCGGGGCGGCCGACTTCCTGGATCTCTTCTTCAACCGCGAGGACGACCGTGATCGGTGGTCCGAGGCCCTTGCCATGACCTATCGACATCACGCGATCGTGTTGGGCGCCGGCGGAGTCGGGCTCCGCGTGGTCCGCGACCTTCACGACATGGGCATGGACGTCGTGGTGCTGGATCACAGTCCGGACCCAGAGGCTGCCGAGGCGCTCGCGCGGCTCGGTACGCCCGTCGTTCAGGGCGACGCCCGTCTCGCGGGGTCGTTGGAGCGCGCGGGGCTGCCCGGGGCCGACGTCTTCGTCGCCTGCACGGGCGACGACCGCATCAACCTCGAGGCGGCCATGAAGGTGCGGGAGATCCATCCCGACGTGCGGATCGTCGCCCGCGTGTGGGACCGCGGGATCGGCGCCCAGATGGAGCGCTTCGGCCTGGCCGATGTCGTGCTGAGCGCCGCCGATCTGTCGGCGCCGGCCTTCGCCGGGGCGGCCCTCGGCATGGAGATCACCCAGACGGTGGAGGTGTCGGGCCAGGAGTACTCGACGCTGCGGTTGACCGCGACGGCAGACTCCTTCCTGGTGCGCGATCCGGTGGGGCGGATCGAGAAGGACAACCACCTCGAGGTGGTGCTCGTGGGGCACGACGGCACCATGACCGTCGATCCCGAAGAAGACAGCCGCATCGAACCGGGCGACGACGTCGTCGTGTTTGCGCGGCACGATCGCATCCTCGACGTCGTGTCGCGGAATCGGAGAGGTCGACGGGTGTGACGCACCCGGCCGCCCAGCTCGCACGTTTCGTTCGGGATCGGGCCCGGGCCCACGGGTTCGGACTGGTCGGAATCACGACCCCCGACGACTCGGCGCACGTCTCGTTCATGCGCGACTGGACCGAGCGCGGATTCCACGGTGAGATGGGCTACCTCGCCCGCCCGGATGCGCTCGCTCGGCGCGCGGGTCCGCTCCACTCCTTTCCGCAGGCGCGCGCCGTCGTCGTCGTGGGCCACGTGTACGGCGCGGGCCCCCCGCAGAACACGGCCGCGTCGCACGGCATCATCGCTCGGTACGCGAGGGGCAGGGACTATCACAAGGTGCTGAGGGGCGGCCTGCGGCGTCTCCTCGCCGATGTGCGGGCCGAGGTCGAGGACCGCGACGGAGGTGCGGTCGACGGACGGATCTTCGTCGATACGGGACCCCTGCTGGAGCGTGATCTCGCCCGGCGGGCCGGCTTCGGTTGGTTCGGCCGCAACACGATGCTCATTCATCCGCGGGGAGGCTCGTACTTCCTTCTCGGCGCCCTCCTGCTCGACCTCGAGCTCGAGTCCGACCCGCCCTTCGAGGCGGACCGCTGCGGCACGTGTCACGCGTGCCTCGATGCCTGCCCGACGGGGGCCCTCCTGGGTCGGACCGATCAGGGTGCTCCCCTGATGGACGCGCGCCGGTGCATTTCGTATCTGACGATCGAGTCGCGGGGCCCCATTCCGCCCGACCTGCGCGAGGCCGTCGGGAACCGGGTGTTCGGGTGCGACATCTGCCAGGAGGTCTGCCCCTTCAACGGACGGCTCGCCTGGGTGGAGGGCGACCCGGCCTACGCGGCACGGGCCGCGGGGGAGCGCCCGGCCGGGGTCGAGGCCGAGGGGCGTGCGGCGGCCTGGCGCGTCGACGAGAACGGCGATGCGATCCATCCGGGCACCGCCGCGCCCACCCTCGTCGATCTCCTTCAGACGGCGCTGACGCCAGACCGGTGGGAGGCGTTTTCACGCGGCTCACCCATTCGGCGCGCGGGTCGTGCGGGCTTCGCGCGAAACGTCTGCGTGGCACTGGGCAACTGGGGCTCCCCCTCCGCCCTGCCCGCGCTCACCGCGGCGCTTCGTGATGAGAGCGAACTCGTTCGCGCGCATGCCGCCTGGGCGGTCGGGCGGATCGAATCGCCGCTCGCCGGCGAGGTGCTTCGGAGGGCGCGGGCGAACGAACGAGACCCCGAGGTCGTCGCCGAACTCGAGGCCGCCCTGGCCGGCCGCAGCTGACCGGCGGTGCCCTCCGCCTGGCCTCCCTCGCGCCGGTCGGCGGCTTCCTCCTAGTTCCCGTCCCGCGACGCTCGACGGCGCTCGTGCAGGGCCGCGAGACGGGCGTGCACCTCTTCATCGACGACGACGTCGTCGAGCAG
>CAYGKI010000391.1:0-3189 GCA_964350235.1 uncultured Gemmatimonadaceae bacterium
CGGCGTGATGATGGCGAACTTGCCCTGGAACATGGCGAACACGTACTCGGGCACGCTCCCGGTGACGCTGTCCTCGATGCCGCGAAGGAGGAAATAGTCCGGATTCCAGCCGAACCAGCCACCGAGCACGTTGGGCCCGAAGGCCATGGCGTAGCCACACACCGCCCAGAGCACGCCCACGATGGCCATGGCCGTGAAGGCGTGCATCATGGTGCCGAGGACGTTCTTGGTCCGGACGAGCCCGCCGTAGAACATGGCGAGACCCGGTGTCATGAGCAGGACCAGCGAGGTGCTCGTGAGCATCCAGGCCGTAGCCCCCGAGTCGATGGCGTCCGCGGCTTGCGCCGCCAGCAGATCCGGAGAAATGAGGAGAGCAATGCCCGCTCCCAGGGCGACCGGGGTTCTCAGATGAGGCGTCACGCCTGCTTCCTCCGCGCTGCTGTTGGATCGACGAAAGCAGCCATATGGGGCTCCGGCCCCCGGTGAGGCAAGGGGCGGTGTCGAATCAGCCCGGGTACCACCCCACGAAGACGTCCGTCCACGTCAGGCCGTCCACCCGGAGCTCCTCTCCGGACGCGGAGGTGAACACCACGTCTTCCAGGAGAAGGTCCGCGCGCGCGCCGGTCTCGTCGTCCACGGGGTCGATGCGCACCGTGGCCGTCCCCGAAGCCGCGAACCAGGTGCGGTCGACTCGCGGACCCCCGTTCTCGATGACGTCATCACAGATGGCGTCGGAGATGCGGGAGCCCTGTTCGACGATGAGCTCGATGCCCTCGTGGGGCAGATGGAGCACCACCGTAGTCTCCGCGCCGGCCGTCGTCGCTGCCGCCACCAATCCCGCCGTCTGGAAGGTCACCAGCACCTCGTCCTCCGCGTCCACGGCGTAGAAGATGACGTCGGCGCACCCGCCGAAGACGGTGAGTCGGTCGGGGAAGCCCGGCCCCAGCGGATCGGTGGCGCACCCGGCCAGCGCCAGGGCCAGGGGCAGAGCCGGGGGCAGGGAGCGGAGGAGGGGAGGGAGGCGCATGGCGAGCTCGCTAGGATGTGGATTCCAGGGCTGTAGCGAGAACGTCCGCGGTGGGACGATCGTGACGGGCCTCTTCGTGGTGGAGACTGGAAAAAGTGCCCACCACCGGAAGGAAGGGACCCACCGCGCGCGCCGCGGCGCGCGATGATCCGCATGGCGCGGGGCGATTCGGCTGGCACGGCGGTTGCGCTCACGCCGAGTCTTCCGTGCCCACCCAAGACAGGACCTGACCATGAGGATCACCGTTTGGCTCGCCACCCGTGACACGATCGCGTGGATCACCGTCATGGAGGTCTCGCTGCTGGCCGTTCTTCTCTTTGCCGGCAGCCCGGGCATCCGGGTCTGGCTGGGCCTGCCCCTTCTCGCCCACCTCGGATACCGCGCCCTGACCAGCCTCCCCATCGGTCAGGTGCCCGGAAAGCCCAACGGGGTGGCCCGGCAGCGCCGGAACCAGCACCTCCGGACGCGGGTGGTGGCGTTCCTCAACGAGGTGCGGCGAGCCGAGAGCTACGCCACCCGGACGAGCAGGAGGCCCGACGACCTGGAGGCGACCCTGGACGAGGCGCGCGCACGCATGATGAAGGCGGCGGGCGAGGTGGCAAGGGTCGCGGGACGTCTCGGGCTGGAGCTGGAAAGTCGCGCCCAGCGGGGCCGGGCCGCACGCGGCTACTGAGGTCTCGCCAGCGCCTGGACGATCTCGGCCACGCGCCGCTCCAGTGCGCCGTACGACCGGCACCGCAGTAGGTTGGACGTGACGTCGCGGGCTCGGGCCCGTCCTCTGATGACGGTCTCCACCACGCTGGTGGAGCGATCCAGGGGACGGACCCGCGTGCCCATGGCCACCGAGACGTCGTAGAGATCGGCGTATTCGTCCGCCGACGCCCCGCGGCCGCAATCCAGGTAGCTCGACGCCGGCTCGCCCTCGAGTCCGTCGAACTCGCGAATGAACGAGCCGATGCGACCGGAGTCCGGGTCGTAGTAGCTGAGGGGAAGCTCCAGGCGGGCGTAGGCCCGGCGGACCTCCGCGAAGGCGTTCAGCGCGGGGACGGCCACGGTATCCACGTGGAAGTCCTCGCTGCCGTCCCTTGGCGGGTTGGCCTCCAGGCTTCCGGCCAGGCGCAGGAGCTCGCGTGCGTCGTCGCCTCTGCGGGGACCGCCGGAGGCGCACGACGCGACAAGGGCCGCCACGATGGCGAGCGCCGCGAGGCGGTGGAGTGGGCGTGACGCGTCGGCGATTCCCGGGCTCGACCTTCTCATCGTCATCCTCCCTGGCTCGGCTTGGGTGCGCGTAGGGCGCGACCACTCCGATGATCATACAACACGGCGCGTCGTCGCGCAGTTGCGCCCCTCCCGCAGTCCGCGGTAGGGTGACGCCCCGACTCCTCGAGACACGAGTCACCATGAGCAACAGATCCGGGACGGACGCCGGTCAGGGTCCGTCCATCCAGCGCGTCCAGAAGGGCTTCCTCCTCTTCGTGGTCGCCACCATCACCGTCCTGTTCCTGGTCATGATCCGCCAGTTCCTGGTTGCGGTCATCATGGCCGGAGTCTTCGCGGGCATGTCGCGCCGGCCGTACATGGCCGTCACGGGGTGGGTGGGCGGTCGAGAGCGCTTGGCGGCGCTGCTTGTGGTCCTCGGGCTCTTTCTGCTCATCGTCGTGCCCACCGCCGGATTCCTGGCGCTGGTGCTGTCCCAGGCGGTGGAGGTGGCCGACGCCGCCGGGCCGTGGCTCCGTGACCAGGCGGGGCAGTGGGATACGATCCTGGAGCGCGTCCGTCAGCTCCCCTTCGTGGGGCCGCTGCTCCCTGACCAGGCCGCCATCCTCTCCGGGCTTCAGAACTTCGCCGGCCGTGCGGGGAGCTTCCTGGTGAACAACCTGAGCGCCGCCACCACGGGCACGGTGGCGTTGGTGCTCCAGCTGTTCGTCACCTTGTACGCCATGTACTTCTTCCTGCGGGACGGTCCGTCCATCCTCTCGCGGATCCTCTACTTCACGCCCCTCGACGACGCCAGCGAGCGCAAGCTGGTGGGGCGCTTCGTGTCCGTGACCCGGGCCACCATCAAGGGGTCCATCCTGGTGGGGTTGATCCAGGGCGCGCTGGCCGGTGCCGCGTTCTTCGTGCTGGGGCTTCCGGGTGCCGCGTTCTGGTCCACGGTGATG
>CAYGKI010000392.1:0-1583 GCA_964350235.1 uncultured Gemmatimonadaceae bacterium
GTTCAGCATCTTCTCTGGGTTCTCGGCCCGTGAGATCAGGTCGTTGATGTTCGACTTGATCACGGTCGAAAGCTTCTGGAAGATCCCCATGCGTTACTCCTCCGTCCCCACGCCGGCCAGGGACCGGATCGTTTCCATGTGACTGACGGCCGCGAGCTCGATGGACTCCATGGACGCCTGCAGCTCGTGCAGATCCAGGGTCTCCAGCTCCAAGGTATCGCTCAGGATGAGCTCCCCGTCCTCGATCCCGTAGGCGCCGTGGATCACGTCCGTGGCGTTCAGCTCGAGCAGGCGGCGATATAGATCGGCTTCCGCGGGACTGGCCTCGGGCATGTCCATCACCTTGAGGCGGATCAGAAGCAGGTTGTCCGCATGATGGACCACCATGGGCAATCCACTGTTGCGGCCGCGGACGAGGTACATGCCTTCGTCCACCTCCTGCCAGTCGAGATCCATGCGGATCAGGAAGCTTTCAAGGTCCTCTCGGGTGACCATTCGTTCTCCGTTGGCTGTGTCCGGTGGGACGGATGAATCACGGAGCCGGAGCCCGACCCCTTCCCGTCTCCCTACGGCGGCCGCGAGCGCGCGGTTTCCGTACACGCACCCGCGCCCTCTGCTGGCTGGAAAGGTAAGGGCTCCGGTTTCCGGTCGCACGGGTGCGCGGCCGGGCGCCCTCCGAGCGGGGCCTCGCCTCAGCCCAACAGAGGCTTCAGATACCGTCCGGTGTGGGACGCGTCCACTTCCGCCACCGCCTCGGGCGTCCCCTCGGCGATGATCCGCCCGCCCCCGGCCCCACCCTCCGGACCCAGGTCGAGGATCCAGTCGGCGGTCTTCACCACCTGGAGGTTGTGCTCGATGACGATGACCGTGTTCCCCAGCTCGGTGAGACGGTGGAGCACCTCCAGGAGGACCCGCACGTCCTCGAAATGGAGTCCCGTGGTGGGCTCGTCCAGGATGTAGACCGTGCTGCCGGTGGCCCGCTTGGACAGCTCGGTGGCGAGCTTGACGCGCTGGGCCTCACCGCCGGAGAGGGTAGTGGCGGACTGACCCAGGTGGATGTAGCCGAGGCCCACGTCGTGGAGCGTCTGGAGCTTGCTCTTGATCCGGGGGACCGCGTCGAAGAACTCCAGCGCATCCTCGACGGTCATGTCCAGGACGTCGGCGATGTTCTTGCCCTTGTAGTAGACGTCGAGGGTCTCCCGGTTGTACCGGCGGCCCCTGCACACGTCGCAGGGAACGTAGACGTCGGGAAGGAAGTGCATCTCGATCTTCACCAGCCCGTCACCCTGGCACGCCTCGCACCGTCCGCCCTTCACGTTGAAGGAGAATCGCCCGGGGTCGTACCCGCGCATCTGGGACTCGGGGAGGTTGGCGAAGAGGTCGCGGATGGGGGTGAACAGCCCCGTGTAGGTGGCTGGATTCGACCGCGGCGTCCGTCCGATGGGGGACTGGTCCACGTCGATGACCTTGTCCACGAGCTCTATGCCCTCGACGGTGTCGTGGCTGGCCGGCACGAGCTTGCTCCGGTGCAGCTTCCGCGACAGAGCGTGGTAGAGCGTCTCGTTCACCAGGGTCGACTTGCC
>CAYGKI010000392.1:1593-3185 GCA_964350235.1 uncultured Gemmatimonadaceae bacterium
CCGGACACGCCGGTGACGCAGGTGAACGTCCCCAGGGGGAACCGGGCGTCGATGTCGCGCAGGTTGTTGCCCCGGGCGCCACGCACGACCAGCGCCTGCTCCGGATCCACGGGGCGGCGCTCGGCGGGCAGAGGGATCTCACGGTCGCCACGGAGATAGGCACCGGTGAGGGATCCCTCCTCCCTGAGGATGGCTTCCAGGGTGCCCTCGGCCACCACCTCACCACCCCTCCGGCCGGCACCCGGCCCCAGGTCGACGATCCAGTCCGCCGCGCGGATGGTGTCCTCGTCGTGCTCCACGACCACGACGGTGTTCCCCAGATCCCTGAGGCGCCGCAGCGTATCGAGGAGCCGGTCGTTGTCCCGCTGATGCAGGCCGATGGACGGCTCGTCGAGGATGTAGAGCACGCCCACCAGACGGCTCCCGATCTGGGTGGCCAGGCGGATCCTTTGTGCTTCTCCACCGGACAGGGTGCCGGCCGCCCGACCCAGCGTCAGGTACTGCAGCCCCACGTCGCGCAGGAAACGGAGGCGCTCCGCCACCTCCTTCAGGATGGGGCCGGCGATCTCTCCGGGAAGCGGTGGGGCCGAGCCGTTCCCGGCGGAGCCGGCGGCCCCGTCGCTCGACGCCAGGGACCGGACCCCCTCACCGGGATAGCGCACCGGGAGGCCTTCGAAGAACGCCAGCGCGTCGGCGATGGAGAGGTCTGCGATATCGCCAAGCGAGCGCCCTCCCACCGTCACCGCCCGCGACGCGGCCGCCAACCGGCTCCCGCCGCACGCGGTGCACGGGAGGGTGGACATGTACTCGTCCAGCTGGCTCCGCACAGCCTCCGAGCCGCTTTCCTCGTATCGGCGCGCCACGCTGGCCACCACGCCCTCCCACACGTCCTCGTAGTAGCCGCCCTTCCCACCCGCCTTGTAGGGGAATCGCAGCTTCATGGTCCCCGAGCCGTGCATGATGGCGTCCCGGGCGTCGGGGGGCAGGTCGCCCCACGGGGTGTTGGGATCGAACTCGTACGCCTCGGCCAGGCCGGGGATCACGGAACGGCGCACCTGGCCGGAGGGATCTCCCCACGGGAGAATCACACCTTCCAGGATGGACACGCTGGGGTCCGCGGTGAGGAGGTCCGGGTTCACCTCCTTGCGGGTGCCCAGGCCACCGCACTCGTCGCACGCGCCGTACGGCGAGTTGAACGAGAACTGCCGGGGCTCCAGCTCGGGGAGGTTCGTCCCGCAGTTGGAGCACGCGTAGTGCTCGCTGTAGACATGGCTACGCGGCTCGGGAAGGTCCTCCCCGTGCTCAAGGATCTCCAGGATGCCGCTGCCGGTCCGGAGCGCGGTCTCCACCGAGTCGGCGATGCGATCCCGGTCCTTCTCCCTGAGCACCAGCCGGTCCACCACGACCGCCAGATCATGGTTCTCGTAGCGGTTCAGCTTTGGGGGATCCGACAGGTCGTAGGTCTCACCGTCCGCCCGAACCCGAACGAAGCCGTCCTTCCTGGCCTTCTCCATGAGGTCGCGGAACTCGCCCTTCCTTCCGCGAACCAGCGGCGCGAGCACCTCCACCCGTGTCCCGTCGGGAAAAGCCAG
>CAYGKI010000393.1:0-2918 GCA_964350235.1 uncultured Gemmatimonadaceae bacterium
ACATGTGCGGACCGTCGATGGCCAGCGGTGGGATGATGGCGTTCACACGGGAGCCGTCGGGAAGACGGGCGTCCACCATGGGCGAGGCGTCGTCGATACGCCGACCCACCGACGACACGATCCGGTCGATGACCTGAAGCAGGTGCCGGTCGTCGTGGAAGCGGACGTCCGTGAGCTCCAGACGTCCGTTCCGCTCGACGTAGATCGTCCCCGAGGTGTTCACGAGGATGTCCGCGATGGTGGGATCGTCCATGAGGGGCTGGAGCGGACCGAGCCCGAAGATCTCGTCCAGCACCTGCCGGATGAGATCGTCCCGCTCTTCCACGTTGAGCGGAATGGACTCCTGAGCCAGGAGCTCACGCACCAGGCTCCGGATCGTCTCCATGACCGCATCGCGGTCGAGACGGTCCAGGTTGGACAGGTTGAGCCGCTCCAGCAGGCGACGGTGGATGTGCCCCTTGATACGGAGTAGATCCGCGCGGCCCGCCTCGGTGGCCGTGTTCGGCGCCGGGCTCGGGCGTGGCGGGACCGTGGCGTCTCCGGCTCCGCGACTCCCGATCCCCCACCCTTCCCGGTATCCCTTGGCCGGGGTGTCCACGGGGCCTGCCGCTCTCCGGTCAACCATGGCTCGACGCCTCCACCGGAGCGGCGGTGATCCTGGCGCCCGGGGCGTGCCCCGGCGAGCGCAGGCCGCCCAGGAGACGCTTCACCAGCGAGGCCTTCGGCGCGGCGGTTCCCGCGGGGCCGTAGGCGATGCTCCGTGCCAGCGCGCCCAGCTCCTCCGCGAACTTCGATCCTCCCTGGAGCACCAGGGGTCGGCCCGTGCTGCTGGCCTCGATGACGGTCTGGTAGTCGTTGGTGAGGGTGTGGAACACCTCCAGCCCCAGGGTCTCCTCGAGATCCTGGCGCAGGACGAGGCTCTTCGGGTTGAAGCGGTTCACCACCAGCCGGAGGCGGTCCGGATCTCCTCCCGTGACCGCGTCCAGGACCGGCAGACACCGCTTCATGTTCCTGAGAGACGGCACATCCATGTTCGTCACCAGGACGATGGGGTCGGCCGCCTGCAGGGCCGCCAACGCCGGCGGAGCCAGCGACTTGGACGTGTCCACCAGCACGTAGTCGTAATGGTTGCGCAGAAAAGCCAGGATGTGACCGATCTGCTCGCCCGTCACCATCTCACCCATCTCGGGCTCGAAGGGCGCCGACAGCACCTGCACGCCGGACTCGTGGCTCTCGATGTACGAGGCGAGGAGATCGGCATCCATCCGGTGGAAGTTCCGAACCAGGTCCACGAAGTGGAAGCGTGGCCGGATGCCCAGGAGAGACGCGATCTCGCCGAGCTCGAGATCCATGTCGACCAGCAGGGTCTTCCGCCCCGTCATCCGGTGGAGCTCGATGGCCACGTTGGTGACGACGGATGTGGAGCCCGACCCGCCCTTCGGCGAGAAGAAGGACATGAGCTTCCCGAGGCGGTGACTCTCGGCCACGTGCCCCCAACCCCGCTTCTTCATCACGCGGGTGAGGGCGTCGCCCATCTGGGCCGGCTCCACGGGATGGGGGAGATACTCCACCAATCCCGCCCTCATGGCGTCGAGCAGCCGATGGGACTCGAGCTCCGGACCGATCCCCACAATGGCGGCGCCCGGGCTTCCCGACGCGATGGCGCCCGCCGCACGGATGGAGCCTTCCGGGTCGTTGCTCATGTCGAGCAACACGACGTGGGGATCGTAGGAGCGGAGGCGCTCCACATGCTCGGGGTGCAGCGGGCGATCCGGCGCGGTGATCTCCAGTCCCACCTGCAGGGGGACACCCAGCTCCTGGACGCACCGGAACACCGTGTCCCTGAGGCGCTCGTCGGAGGACACCAGTACCGCCCCCAGATGCGGAGGTCCGCTCTGCTCTCGCGACCCGTCGTTTTCGAAGCCCTTCATGTGGTTGCTCACTTGATGAGTTGCAGAACGCGAATCAGGGATCCCTTGGTCTGCCCGGCCTCACCGCTCAGACCGGCGCCGCGCACGTAGTACAGGAAGCGCCCCGTCACCGCGTCCTGCCGCGACGGCTGCTGCTCGATGAACACGCGGGCGAAGTTGTTGAAGCGGATGTACTGACGGCCGGGATTCTGGATCTCGCTGGGGTCGAACAGGCCTACCGTCACCACGCGCGGGCTGTCCATCCCGTACTCGCTTACGACCGTGTTCCGGCTCTCGTCCCAGTAGGCGCCCGGGTCCATGTCGATGAGGGCGCTCACGCCCTGATACGTGGGCCCCACCATGTTTCCAGGCTCGATGAGGTACTCGGTGTCCAGGTCGATGAGGCTGCGATTGCAGGAGCAGATGTTCCGGCGGTACGCCGCGGCGCCCCGCGGCCCCTCGACACGGCGCACGCCGCTGGAGCCGGACCCGCCCTCGCCACCGCCCCCACCCGAAGCCCCGTGCTGGCCGCCCCCGGACGGGTCGTTCACCCCCAGGTCCTCGCGCTTGTCCCACCACTTGAGCCAGCCGAGGGCCGCGCCTCCGCCTTCGCCGGGCGGGTCGGTGGCGTCGCCGTCACCGTTCCCGTTCCCGTTCCCGTTTCCACCACCCCCGTTTCCGTTACCACCCCCGTTGCCGTTGCCTCCACCCCCGTTTCCGCCGCCCGGACTCCCGTCGCAATCTTCCTGACCGGGGTCGCCGGGGAGCACCCACGGAAAGAAGAAGGAGCTCATGATGGTGCTGCGGGGGTCGGTGACCTTGATGGTGATCCGCCGACCGTAGTCGCCCTCGAACCGCCGCCCCGTCGCGTCCACCCCGTTGTCCCGCCAGGCACTGCCGTAGCCGGTCTCGTCGAAGTCGCCGCCTGGTCCCGAGAAGCCGGCGTATCGGTCCCCGCTGGAGGGATTGAAGCGCCAGCGCTCACCCTCGTCCCAGATCCGGTTGCCG
>CAYGKI010000393.1:2928-3158 GCA_964350235.1 uncultured Gemmatimonadaceae bacterium
TTGAGATCGTCGGAGCTCTCCTGCCACATGTCCGGGACGGCGAACGGCTTGAGGCACTGCGCCGCGGCACCGGCACCGGCCCAGGCGGTCGCCTGTGCGCCCACGTCCACCGAGTCGATGCCCACCAGACGGGCGAACCACGTCGGCAGCCCGCCGCGGGTCACCCGTGCGCTCACCGTTGAGCTGTCCAGATTCACCGAGACCTGGACGTCGGAGGCCTCGATGGGCTC
>CAYGKI010000394.1:0-3157 GCA_964350235.1 uncultured Gemmatimonadaceae bacterium
CCTATGTGCCGCCGGTAAAAAGCACCACCAAAAACGACATCGATGAATTCATCGGCCGGCGACTCGAACGGGAAGGTCTCAAGCCTTCTCCTGAAGCGGACCGACATACCCTGATTCGCCGGCTCTACTTTGATCTCACGGGCCTGCCGCCTGACCCTGATGCAGTACAGGCTTTTGTAGAGGATGAAAGCAGCGACGCCTACGAAAAGCTCGTCGACAATCTCCTCACCTCCCCCCAGTTTGGCGAACGGATGGCCGTCCACTGGATGGATCTCGCGCGCTACGCCGACACCAACGGCTACTCAATCGACGGCGGCCGGCACATGTGGCTGTGGCGCGACTGGGTGATCGACGCCTTCAACCGCAACCTGCCGTACGACGAATTTGTGACGCAGCAGCTCGCCGGCGACCTCCTGCCTGATCCCACCGAGGCCCAACTCATCGCCACCGGGTTCAACCGCAACCACATGAACACCCACGAAGGCGGCACCATCCCTGAGGAGAATCTCACGAACTACGTGGCCGATCGCGTCAAAACCACCAGCGAGGTGTTCATGGGCCTCACCATGGCCTGCGCCCAGTGCCACGACCACAAGTTCGACCCGATCAGCCAGCGCGACTATTACCAGTTTTTTGCCTTCTTCAACACCACCAGCGACAAAGGCCTGGACGGCAACGCCGGCATCAATTCACAACCTCGCTACGACGCCCGCACCATGCTGGTGGATGAACAGGAGATTCGCGACATCCAGGCAAAGCTCGCAGAACTGGACGTCATCAAAACCGGCAATTTTCCGGAACAGGAAGCCTGGGAAAACACACAGCGCGACCTGCTCAACAATCGCGGCCAGAACCTCGAACTGCATACGCTCGCGGCCCTCAAAATCACCACGCCCAACACCTCCAACACCGGGGAGGTGCTGGCTGACAGCTCGGTGCTGATCGGGCAGGGCGGCGGATTGGCAGCTTATAACGTATCGGCCCGTATCGCGCAGCCAGACCAGACGCCCATCACCGGACTGCGCATAGCATTCTACCCCCACGAAGCCACCGCCGGCTATCTCGGCCACAGCAAACGCGAAGACGCCGAGGGCGGCTTTGTGCTCACGAGCCTGTCCATCAGCAAAGGTGACCTGCCCTCGGATCAGGTGGACCTCTACAATCTCGTCCCGATCAAACAGGTCACCGCCAGCTCCAGTCACCCGGATTACCCGACGATCAACGTGCTCGACGAACGCCGCATCAACGGCTGGGCGCCGGCTATCGAGAATCTTCGCAAACCGCAGCATCTGACCGTCACCTTTGCAGCACCCATCAACCCTGCAGAGAGCTCCTACCTCACCGCCATGCTCAACTTCGGGCAGGGCAGCAACCTGATCGCAGGGCATTTCAAGCTTTTTGCGATGACGGGCGAAGACGATGGCACCAACCTGCCGGCATCCATCCAGCAGATTTTATTTTTGTCTGAAGATGACAGGACGCCGGCGCAGGCTGCTGAACTCAAAGCCTACTTCTTCGACCACGCCGATGAAACCGTCCCCTTGCGGCATCAGATCGCCAACCTGCAGGAACGCCTGGAAGTGCTCACCGAGCCACAGTCGACCATGGTGATGGATGTGGCGCCAGAGCCGCGGGAGACGTTTATCCTCAATCGCGGCCAGTACGATCAGCCGCTCGAAAAAGTACAGCCCAACACCCTCTCCGCCCTGCCGGCACTGCCCGACACTGAAAATGCCAGCCGGCTCGACCTCGCCCGCTGGCTTACCGGTCCAGAGCACCCGCTGATGGCGCGGGTGACGGTGAACCGGTTCTGGCAGATGCTCTTCGGCAGCGGCATCGTGAGCACCGCCGCCGACTTCGGCGCGCAGGGCAGCCTGCCTACCCATCCCGAGTTGCTCGACTGGCTGGCCGTCGAGTTTATGGACAGTGGCTGGGACATCAAACACATGTTAAAACTGATGGTGATGTCGGCCACCTACCGGCAAAGCTCGGCATCCACCGAAGACTTGATGCAGCGCGACCCGCAGAACCGCCTGCTGGCCCGCGGTCCGCGCTTTCGTTTACAGGCCGAGTTTATCCGCGACGCCGCGCTCAAAACCAGCGGGCTGCTGGTGGACAGGATCGGCGGGCCCAGCGTGAAGCCGTATCAGCCGGCCGGATTGTGGAAAGAAATCAGTCACTACGGCAGCACGCCGGCTACGGCGCAGGTGTTTGTGCAGGACCACGGCGAAAAACTCTACCGCCGAAGCCTATATACCTACTGGAAGCGCACATCGCCCCCGCCGGCCATGTTGACGTTCGACGCCCCCAACCGCGAACTCTGTACTGTGACGCGCGAAAAAACGAACACGCCGCTCCAGGCGCTGGTGCTGCTCAACGATCCGCAGTTTGTAGAAGCCAGCCGGCACCTGGCCCAACGCCTGCTTTTGCTGGATGTAGATTCAGACGCGGAGCGCCTCGATTACGCCTTTGAAGTGGTGCTCAGCCGTCCGCCCGAAAGTTTTGAACGAAAAATGCTCCAGGGCCGGCTCGACGATGAACGGATTTATTTTGAGCAAAACCCGGATCGCGCCACCGCCTACCTCGCCGTCGGCGAATCCCCTCGCGACCCGTCCCTGGCTGCAACCGAACACGCCGCCTGGACCACCGTGGCCAGTTTGATCATGAATTTGAGCGAAGCGGTGACGAAAAGCTGACGCTTTTCGCGTTCCGGGTTCAAGGTTCAACGTTCAAGGTTGTTTGCCATAACGCTGAACTAACCCAGAACCCAACCTTGAACGTTAAACTTTGAACCCGGAACCGAAATGTGCAACGAGCAACCCAGTAACATACGTCCCGAAGATTCGCCCGTCACGGACCCGGCGTCGCCGTTGTTTGAGTTTGAGCGCAACGTGACGCGCCGCACCTTCCTGGGCCGCTCGGCCCGCGGCATCGGCCACATCGCCCTGGCCTCCATGTTGCCGGCAGCGCCGCTCTCCGCACTCCTCTCTCCGAACTCAGAACTCCCACACTTTGCCCCCAGAGCCAAACGCGTCATCTACCTCTTCCAATCCGGCGGCCCTTCGCATGTAGACCTGTTTGATTACAAGCCCATCATGCGTGAGCTTCACGGGAGCGAACTGCCGGCTTCGATCCGCGGGGATCAGCGCGTGACGGG
>CAYGKI010000395.1:0-2826 GCA_964350235.1 uncultured Gemmatimonadaceae bacterium
ACCTGGCGTGACCGTCGGATCAGAAGTCGGATTCGAGTTGGGTGATCTGGTCGACCCGTCGGGCGTGACGGCCGCCTTCGAAGTCGGTGGTGAGGAACGTGTCGACGATCTCCTCCGCAAGTCCCTCGCCGACGATGCGGGCACCGATCGAGAGCACGTTGGCGTCGTTGTGTGCCCGTGCCATCCGGGCGGTGTAGAGGCAGTTGCAGAGCGCAGCGCGCACACCGCGCACCTTGTTGGCTGCGAGCTGCTCACCCTGGCCGCTGCCGCCCAGCACGATGCCGATGTCGGCAGCGCCGTCGCGCACCGCTCGTCCCACCCCGGCGCAGATGGCCGGGTAGTCCACCGAATCGGTGGAGTGGGTGCCACGGTCGTCGACGTCGTGACCCTGGTCGACCAACATCGACACCAGGTGCTGCTTGAGGGGATAGCCGGCGTGGTCGGCGCCGATGGCGATGCGGGTCATCGTCGACCGAGTGTAGGAGTTGCGGACCCCGCACGCGTCGACCTGCATCGCGTTCGCCCGATTGCTTCACTTGGGCTCGGGCGCCGGCCGATTCCTATGGTGAGCGACCGTGACTGCTCTCGATCCACGCACGCCGGTGATCATCGGCGTCGGCCAGTACGTGCACCGCGCCGACACGCTTGCCGACGGGCTCGAACCCGTGGCCCTGATGGAGCGGGCCGTGGCCCGGGCCGCCACCGACGCCGGCCTCGACGGCCCGCCGGCAGCCGATGCGGTGCGCGTGGTGGGCCAACTGTCATGGCGCTACGGCAACACGCCGCGCATGCTCGCACAGCGCCTGGGGCTCTCGCCGACACACCTCGACTACACCACGATGGGCGGCAACAGCCCGCAGTCACTGGTGAACGCCACGGCGCTCGACATCCAGTCGGGCACGATCGACGTCGCCGTGCTCAGCGGTGGTGAGGCCACCCGCACGCGGTCGCGGGCGCGCAAGGCCGGGGTGGACCTGCACTGGCCCAGGTCGCCCGAGGGCGACGAGCCCACCATCGTCGGCGAGGACCTGGAGATGAACCTCCAGGCCGAGATCGATCGTGGGATCTACCTGCCGGTGCAGATCTATCCGATGTTCGAGACTGCGATCCGCGCTGCGGCCGGTCGCAGCATCGACGCGCACAACCAGCACCTCGGACGCCTCTGGGCCGACCTCAGCGAGGTCGCCGCGCGGAACCCGTACGCATGGTCGCCCGAAGCGCGGACGCCGGCCGAGATCACGACCGTCTCCGACGCCAATCGGATGATCGGACTCCCCTACCCCAAGTTGATGAACTCCAACAACGACGTCGACATGGGCGCCGCGCTGATCATGTGTTCGGTCGAGGCGGCGCAACGGCTCGGCGTCGCCACCGACCGCTGGGTGTTCCCGCACGCCGGCACCGACTGCCACGAGCACAACTACGTGTCGCACCGCGACAGTTTCACCCGGACGCCGGCGGTCGAGATCGGCGGGCGGCTGGCGCTCGACCTCGCCGGGGTCGGCATCGACGACGTCTCGATCATCGATCTGTACTCGTGCTTCCCGGCCGCCGTGCAACTCGGCGCTGCGTCGCTCGGCATCGACACCGGCGAGCGCCAGTGGTCGCGCACCGGCGGTCTCCCCTTCGCCGGCGGGCCGTGGAACAACTACGTGATGCACGCCATCGCCACCGTCGTCACCGATCTGCGCGAGCAGCCGGGCGATCGGGGCCTGGTGTGGGCGAACGGCGGCTACGCCACCAAGCATGCCTTCGGCGTGTACTCCACCGAGCCGCCGGCGGACGGGTTCCGCCATGCCAAGCCGCAGGAGGAGATCGACGCACTCCCCCGCCGGGACCTGGCCCTACCGGACGAGGCAGCGGGGGCTGCGACCATCGAGGCGTACACCGTGATGTTCTCGCGCGACGGCACCCCCGAGCAGTCGATCGCCAGCTGTCTGCTGGCCGACGGCCGGCGCGCGTGGGGCACCTCCACGGATGCCGACGTCGCCGGATCGATGTGTGACGGCGAATGGGTCGGTCGACCGGTCGACCTCTCGATCGTCGGGGATCTGCGACCCGTCTGAGGGCGCAGCGCCTGGCGCCGGCTCACCGCCCGGGCAACAGCTCGATCGAGTCGATGCGAACGGTTTCCTCCCGGTCGATCGGGTCCAGACGCAGCGTGTCGAGCAGACCGTCCCACCCCGGCAGCGAAGCGAGGTCGATCGAGTACGGCACCGGCGTCTCGGTGGCGTCGACCGGAAAGGAGACCGAGCGCTCCTCGGAGACCCCCGGCGCCGAGTCGGTGGTGAACCACAGCTGCGCGGTCCCGGCCACGGGCGAGGCCATGGTGACCTCCACCGTGACGAACTCGTCGGTGCTGAGACCGAGTGACTGACTGGTCAGATACGGATCGGCGCCGACGGTCGACACCACCAGTTCGCCGCCGGGCGACTCGCCGAACGATGCGTCGCCACCCGCCGTCCATCCGTCGGCGCCGCTGTCGAACGTCCACCGGGTCGGTGGCGTGACCAGGCCGGATCCGATCGTCACCCGCATCCGCTGCAGCGTGGTGTCCTGCCAACGGAACTCGGCCGTCGGCGGCGTCGTCACGTAGACGACGACCAGTTCGTCGTCGACCGTGCGTTCAGGGCCCACGGCCCGGAGGAACGACGGGTACGTGAGTTCACACGCGCACCCGGTGAGCAGCTGCCGCGGCGACCAGTCGACGCCGTCGGGCGCGGACGTCAGGTAGAGCTCCGACGGCTCGTCCGGACGGCCGTGGACGGCGACGACCATCAGGAACCGACCGAGGCCGTCGTGCCACGCCACATCGAACCAACTCGT
>CAYGKI010000395.1:2854-3148 GCA_964350235.1 uncultured Gemmatimonadaceae bacterium
ATCCTCGGGGGTCAGCTGCCCGTCGTCGTACTTCGACCACGGGGCTGCTGCTCCCGCGAGTGCGGCAGCAACCACCTCGTCGACCCGAGCGGTGGCGAGCGCGAGTTGGTTGTCGGTCAGCGCAGCGTCGCCCTGCCGGTCGCGGAACCACAGGTGGAACACGCCGTCTCGCACGACCACGGGCGCACCCCCGACGTCGGCGCAACACGCCGTGCTCCAATCGGGCGTCGCGTTGGTCTCGATGATGATGCCGAGATCGTCGAATGTCCGGCCGAGGTCGTCGGAGCGGGCGAG
>CAYGKI010000396.1:0-3131 GCA_964350235.1 uncultured Gemmatimonadaceae bacterium
GCTCCTGGTGGACGCCGCCGAGGGCCCCATGCCCCAGACCCGCTTCGTGACGCGGAAGGCGCTGGAGCTGGGGCTCCAGCCCCTGGTGGTCATCAACAAGGTGGACCGAGGAGACGCGCGGGCCCACGAGGTGCACGACGAGGTCCTCGAGCTCTTCATGGACCTGGAAGCCAACGACGAGCAGCTCGATGCTCCGTTCCTCTACGCCGTCGGCCGTGACGGTTGGGCCAACACGGATCCGTCGGCGCAAGGCGGCGACCTGGGGCCCCTCTTCGATACCGTGCTCGAGCGCGTGCCGGCGCCGGACGTGGATCCCGACGGGCCGTTCCAGATGCTCATCTCCACCCTGGACTTCTCTTCGTACGTGGGCCGGATCGCCATCGGGCGCGTGGAGCGGGGTACGGTATCCGTGGGCGACCGCGTCTCACTGCTCGAGCTGGGTGAGCCCGGCATGGTGCAGGCCGGGGACGAGTACCAGGACGCGAGGGTGAGCAAGCTCTACACCTTCCGGGGCCTCGAGCGCATCGACGTGGAGGAGGCCGCCGCCGGCGACATCGTGGCCCTCGCGGGTATCGAGGACGTGGAGATCGGCAAGACCCTCACCGATCCCGAGCACCGTGAGCGCCTCCGGGGCATCGCGGTGGAGGAGCCGACCCTTTCGGTGGACTTCACCGTGAACAACTCGCCGTTCGCGGGGCAGTCGGGGAAGTTCGTCACCACCCGTCAGGTCAGGGACCGGCTCTACAAGGAGCTGGAGCGGAACGTGGCCCTCCGGGTGGAGGACACGGAGCAGCCGGACACCTTCACCGTGAGCGGGCGGGGTGAGCTCCACCTCACCATCCTCATGGAGACCATGCGGCGCGAGGGATACGAGTTCCAGGTGTCCCGCCCCCGGGTGATCACCCGAAAGGACGACGGGGTGCTCCAGGAGCCGTACGAGGAAGCCGTCATCGAGGTCCCTGCGGAGCTGGTGGGGACGGTCATCGAGCGCCTGGGCGGCCGGAAGGGCGAGATGACGGAGATGCGTCCCATGGGCGACTCGGGCACCACCCGGCTCCGGTTCAGGATCCCGGCACGAGGCCTCTTCGGCTACCGCTCCGAGTTCATGACCGACACCCGCGGCGAGGGGATCCTGCACCACCAGTTCGACTCGTGGGGTCCGTGGGCGGGCAACCTCCGCGGCCGGGGCCGTGGCGTGCTGGTGGCGGACCGCGCCGGCGCGGCGGTGGGCTTCGCCCTCTTCAATCTCCAGGAGCGCGCGACGCTGTTCGTCTCTCCCGGCGACGACTGCTACGGCGGGATGATCGTGGGCGAGAACGTCCGTCAGGACGACATGGAGGTGAACGTGAGCAAGGAGAAGAAGCTCACGAACATGCGGACCACGTCGTCGGACGAGAACATCAAGCTCGAGCCACCCCGGAAGATCACCCTGGAGCTCGCCCTGGAGTTCATCGAGGACGACGAGCTCATCGAGGTCACGCCCGACGCCATTCGGCTGCGGAAGCGGATCCTGGACGCGAACCAGCGGAAGAAGGCCGGCAAGAAGGCCCTCCAGACGGTCTAGGCCCGGACCGTGGACGAGCGCGGGGCGACGACGGGAGCGGACGGGAGGGCGGAGGTGAGCGCTCCCGAAGGTGCCGCCACGCCGCCTCCCCCGCGCCGGAGCGCCGCGCGCCGGCTGGGGCTATTCGCCCTGGCGTTCGGCTCGGGATTCGCCGTACTCGCCATCGAGATCGCCGGCGCCCGCATGATCGCGCCGGTGTTCGGGCTCTCCGCCATTCCATGGACGGCGGTCATCGGCGTGATCCTGACGGCGCTCGCCGTGGGGAGCCACCTCGGGGGCCGGCTGGCGGACCAGGGCCGCGTCCCCCTCCCCGCCATCCTGCTGGCCGCCGGCGCTACGGGAGGACTCCCGGTCATCGGCGCCGGGGTGCCGTGGGTCGCCCGGGAGGTCCTGGGCTTTATCCCGGGGGCGGTTGTGAGCGCCCTGGTGCTCTTCGCTCCGTCGGTGCTCTGCCTGGGGGCGGTGGTGCCCTTCCTGGTCCAGGCCGACACGGAGAGCCTGGGCACCGTGGGTCGGAGGGCCGGGGACATGAGCGCCGCGGCCACCGCCGGGTCCATCGCGGGCTCGTTCACCACGGGATTCATCCTGCTGCCCCTCATGCCGCTGCCCGTGCTCATGGCGGCGACGGCAGGGGTGCTGTTCCTCATGGCGGCTTTCGCCGGCCGCCTTCTGGGCGGCCGGGTGCCCGACGGGACGCTGGTGGTGGCGGCGGTCTGCGTGGGTGGGCTCTCCGTCTCGGCGTTCGCACCCGTCCAGGGCCTCCTGCACGCGGAGCAGACCCTCTACTCCTCGGTGCTCGTCACCGAGCGCGAGTGGCGCGACGGGCGACGGGTTCGGGAGCTCTGGCAGAACGGCGGATCGTCGTCGGCGGAGTACGTGGACGACGGGTCACCGGCCCACGATTACGCCACGGTCAGCCTGGAGCTCCTCCGTCCGCGGCTCGAGTCCGCCGGGTCGGCCCTGGTCCTGGGCGGCGCCGCGCTCACGCTGCCGGTGGCGTTCGTGCGCCAGCATCCCGCGCTCGCCGTGGACGTGGTGGAGATCGATGCCTCGGTGACGGCGCTGGCCCGGGAGTACTTCGCCGTGGGCGAGCTCCCCGAGGGGGCGATGCGGGTGATCCACGACGACGCCCGGGTCTTCCTGCGGGGGACGACGGACCGGTACGACCTGGTCTATATGGACGTGTTCGACCACCTGCTGACGGTGCCGTGGACCATGGTCACCCGGGAGGCGTTCCAGGCCATGGCCCATCGCCTCACGCCCGAGGGCGTGTTCGCCGCCAACGTCCTGTCCCCTCTCGACGGCGTCGGGGCGGACTTCCTCCATCGCCTCCAGGCGACCCTGGAGGAGGTCTTCGACGAGGTCCGCATCTACCGCGTGGACCCGGACGCCGATCCTCGCACCACCCAGAATCTCATCGTCACGGCCGCTGCCAGCGCCGAGGTGCTCGGCGCGGACGTGCTGTCCGACGGGGAAGCGCGGGCCGTTGACGTGCCTGCCCGGGGACGCCCCTTCAGCGACGCATGGGCCCCGGTGGAGTATCTTCAGGCCCGCGTGTTCGTCCAGG
>CAYGKI010000397.1:0-503 GCA_964350235.1 uncultured Gemmatimonadaceae bacterium
CCGACTCCTCGGCGCCGCGCTCATCGCGGTCTTTTTCCTGACCTTCGTGCCGGTCCCCCTACGCCTGTAATTCGGCGAAAGTCGTCCACGCCCAGCCGGGCGATGGCGTTGCGTGAAGCGCTCCCCGGGGACATGGCCGAAACGAATTTCTTGACTTATCCCCCCCGTGGAGGGAAACATTCGTTTACGCTTGTTTTCCTGAAAAGCCTGGGCTCCTGGAGGGGCGGGTGGCGCGACACAATCGAGACGGTTCCGGTGCCGACCAGCGTGGCTTCGAGTACGACGTGAGCTACCAGCCCGACTGGCTACGCCTGGTGAAGGTCACCATCGGCAAGACACAGATGTGGATGCTGACGAGCGTCCTTGACAAAGAGAAACTCTCGAAGAAGCAGATCGTCCGATATTACAAAATGCGTTGGGGAATTGAAGTCGAATTCCGAGACTTTCACGATTTCAATCTCGCCTATCATTGCGGCACGCCGATCGAATTGACCGGAGAAGGC
>CAYGKI010000397.1:513-3119 GCA_964350235.1 uncultured Gemmatimonadaceae bacterium
CTGGAGGGTCGGGTGGCACGACACAATCGAGACGGCTCCGGTGCCGACCAACGCGGCTTCGAGTACACCGTCGGCTATCAACCCGACTGGCTTCGACTGGTGAAGGTCACACGCCAGCTGGAGACCGGACGTCAGTCCACCAAGACCCTGTTCCGGAATCCGGATCCGCCCGAGGCCGAGCCGGGCGAGCGGGTGCGTACGAGGGTGACCTCCGGAGACCAGGCCCTGGACTTCGAAGTCGCCATCACCGACCCCAACTCGGCCGTCCGCAGGGTCCGCGTCGCATACGAGGTTCCGGGGGAGGACGGGAGGTTGGAAGAGGTGGAGTTCACGCTCGAGAGTCCACCGGGAGGACGCTGAAGCCTCTACGTGCCACCCGCGACCGTGGTATAATCGATCATGGACGCGATCTTGAGTCCGGTGCGCGCGATAGGACGCGGTGCGGTCGCCGGCGTGACGGCCCTGGGGCGGGCAGGGTATCTCGGCGCGGACGCCGTGCATGCCTTGAAGAAGGCCAGCCTATGGGTGCCCCACCTGCCCGCCCAGATGGCGCGCGTCGGTGTGGAATCCGTGCCCATCGCCCTGTTCATCGCCATGTTCACGGGCATCGTGCTGGCCCTGCAGGCCTCCTACACGTTCACGGGAACGGTCCCTCTCTACTTCGTCGGGACGCTGGTGGGAAAGACGATGGTGCTCGAGCTCGGTCCGGTGCTCACCGGACTTGCCCTCTCGGGCCGCGTGGGGGCGAATATCGCCGCCGAGCTCGGTACCATGCGGGTGACCGAACAGATCGACGCCCTGGAGACGCTCGCCTACGATCCGGTGGCCTATCTGGTCGTTCCGAAGATCCTGGCCGGGATCATCATGTTCCCCATGGTGGTGATCCTGGCGAACGGCGTGGGCA
The DNA here is from genome assembly GCA_964350235.1 of uncultured Gemmatimonadaceae bacterium. Lineage (GTDB taxonomy): Bacteria > Gemmatimonadota > Gemmatimonadetes > Longimicrobiales > Gaopeijiaceae > JAWLHJ01. Next base: position 1,418 of record CAYGKI010000397.1, read on the forward strand.
TCGTCTCCGGGTGGATCACCTCCATGGCGCTCCTGGACATGTCCTCGCAGGAGTTCGTGAAGGGCCTACGGCTCTTCTTCCTGCCCTTCGACGTACGGTTCGCGGTCATCAAGTCGGCGAGCTTCGGCCTCACCGTCACGGCGGTGGGGTGCGCGTTCGGCTTCCATACACGAGGGGGAGCGGAGGGGGTCGGACGCGCTACCACGCGCGCGGTGGTGATCTCGAGCATGATCATCCTGGTGCTGGACGCCTTCTGGGCCATGGTGCTCCTGTGAGCATCGAGATGGTCAACGTGCACAAGGCCTTCGGCGACAACGAGGTCCTCAAGGGGTTCACCCTCACCGTCCCCGAAGGTCAGACCACCTCGGTCATCGGAGGGTCCGGGTCCGGGAAGTCGGTCATGCTCAAGCACATCGTCGGGCTCCTCCGTCCGGACGAGGGAGAGGTGTGGGTGGATGGGGAGAACGTGGGACGTCTCGATCAGGAATCGTTGTACATTCTGCGCCGGAAGGTCGGCTACGTCTTCCAGTTCTCGGCCCTCTTCGACTCGATGACCATCGAGGAGAACGTCGGGATGGGCTTGAAGCGTCTGGGGGAGCACTCGCGCAAGGAGATTCGCGACCGCGTGATGGAATGCCTCCACCTGGTCGATCTGGACGGGTACGATCAGCGTCTCCCGTCCGAGCTGTCGGGTGGCCAGCGGAAGCGGGCCGGTCTTGCCCGGGCCATCGCCACCCAGCCCAAGTACATCCTCTACGACGAGCCCACGACGGGCCTCGACCCCGTGACCACCGCGGTCATCGACGAGCTCATCGTCCGGATGGCGGACGAGCTCTCCGTGACTGCCCTGGTGATCACGCACGACATGACGAGCGCCTTTCGGGTTTCCGATCGGATCGCAATGCTCTACGACGGGCGCATTCGCTACGAGGGGACCCCGGAGGAGATCCGGGAGACGGACGATCCGGTGGTGAAAGGATTCATTGAAGGGAGGCCAGAGCTTATGGAGTCCGTCCCATGAACCGGGGAAAGGAGCTCCTCGTAGGACTCGTGATCATCGGGGCGCTGGTGGTCGCGGTGGGCGGAACGCTGTGGCTGCAGGGGGTGGCCGTCGGGCGCGGCATGGTCCCCGTCGACGCGCGTCTGGAGAACGTGGGGCAGCTCGCCGAAGGGAATGCGGTCACGTACAGGGGAGTGCCCATCGGGCAGGTGTCGCGTATCCTGGTGGAAGAGGGGGGACGCGCGGTCAGGGTCCGGCTTCTCATCGCCGAGGACGTACAGCTCCCGGATGATGCCGGGGTCGTGCTTGGGCCCGAGTCTCTCTTCGGCGCATGGCAGGCCGAGATCGTGAGCCGTGCGTCCTTCCCGCGTTTTCCGTTCTTCGAGGCGGACGACCCGACCCCGCCCAGCCCACCGATCGCGTTCGGTCAGGAGCCGCCGAGGGCGGTCCTGGGGGGATACGCCCTTCCCGAGATCTCACGGCTCACCGCGTCGGCCGAGGAGATCTCCGGAAACCTGGCGGAGCTGACCCAGCGGCTCGAGATCGCGTTCAACCAGGAGACGGCCGACAACCTGGCCCGCGCCATCGGCAACATCGAGGCCATCACCCAGGAAGTTCGAACGCTGGTGCAGCAGCAGGCCGTCGTGGCCCAGTCCCTCACCGCGAACGCCGACACCGCGCTCGGGGAGATCCAGCTGGCGG
>CAYGKI010000398.1:0-3117 GCA_964350235.1 uncultured Gemmatimonadaceae bacterium
CGACCGCGTGCTCGTCGACGCCCCCTGCTCGGGCCTAGGAACGCTGCGCCGCCACCCCGAGATCCGCTGGCGCCTCACCGACGAGGACGTCGCCGGCCTCGTGCGCACCCAGTCCGAGGTCCTCGCCCAGGGCGCGGCCCGCGTGCGCCCGGGTGGCGTGCTCGTCTACTCGGTCTGCACCGTGACCGCCGCCGAGGGCGAGGCCCACCTCGCCGAGCTCGGCGAGGCGTTCGAGCTGCAAGAGATCTTGCGCACGGGCCCGCACCAAGAGGGCGCCCCGGACGGGTTCTTCGCGGCGAGGTTGCGCAAGAGAGGATAGCACTCTCGGTCGGCGGTTGGACGAAGTGCACCACGCACGTGAAGCGGAAGCGATCCACGTGGTCGTGGTCGTGGTCGTCGTCGAACACACTTCCACGACCTCGCTCCGGCCGTCCGGAAAGTGGCAGAGCGCGCCAACGGCGAGGTGGAGCCCAAGAGGCTCCGATGGTCCAAGTGTTCGACGACGACCACTTGGCTATAGCCAGATTCGAAGGTTGGGGGATGCCTCAGGACGCCTGACGGCGACCGCACTTAGAAGGAGGTCATCCCCCATGTCGAAACGAAGCTATGCGAGCGTGTCTGTCAACCGAGTCCGTGCCGAGGCGGTGGAGAAAAGCCTGGGAGGGCGCCCCGTGATCATCGGGGTGGATGTCGCAAAGGAGCGGCAGTACGCCTCGCTGTGGGCGCTGGAGGCGCCGGGTCGAGCGGAGCGGCTCCAAGGCGTGCATTTCGGACTCGCTCAGACGCGCGAGTTCATCGAATTGGTCGGTGCGCTGGGTGCGAGCGCAGTGACGGTCGTGGTGGAGCCCACGGGTAGCTACAGCGTCCCTTTGGTCCACGCCTTCCAGCAGTCGGGTTGGGACGTCGTCGAGATCAGCGGGAAGAAGACACACGACGCCCGCGAGATCTTCGACGGCGTGCCGAGCTCTCATGACGCCAAGGCCTGTGACCTGTTGGTGCAGCTTTACCTTCTTGGTCAGGGCAAGTCGTTGAGCCCGAAGAGCGACGAGGCGCGGGATCGCACCGCCGCGGTGTACATGCTTCGGCGCTACCAAGATCAACTGTCACGGCTCCGGGGTGAGCTCGAGGGCCTCCTGGCGAAGTTCTGGCCCGAGGTCACGAAGTGCTTGTCGCTGACGAACGCAAGCCTTCCTGCCTTGCTCTCGGCATTCCCAGGCCCTGCGGCGGTTCGTGCGCGACCGAAGGAGGCGCGGCGACACCTGCGGAAGGTGGGCCGGTCCTTCTTGGCGGGGGAGCGCATCGACGAAGTTCTCTGGTCCGCGGAGTCGACGCTCGGGGTGCCCATGACCGCGGGGGAACGTGAGGCCTTGAAGGCCCTCGCCGAAGAGATCTGTGAGCTGCGTGCCCGGCTGGCGAAGGCGAAGGCAAAGGTCGAGGCCATCGGTGAGACGGCCGCCCCCACCTTGGTGACGTTCGCCGGCAAGGCGACGACGGCCATCCTGATGTCGGAGCTCGGGCCGCTGCACGAGTACTCGAATGCACGGGCCTTGGAGAAGGCCATCGGCCTCAACCTCCGCCAGAACAGTAGCGGCACGAAGATCGGCCGAGTCACCATATCCAAACGAGGGTCTTCGATGGCCCGCCAGAGCCTGCACTTCGTCGCGCTCCGCACGATCAAGTCCGACGCCGTGGTGCGGGCCTACTACGAGGCGAAACGCGCGCGCGACGGCGGCGCCTCACAGCGAGCGATCGTAGCGATCATGCGCAAGATCGCCCGTGCCCTGTGGCACCTCGCGCAGGGTCAGGCCTTCGACGCAGCCAAGCTCTTCGACGTCCGCAAGCTGCGGGCACTCGAGCGTGATCGGAGGATGGCATGATGTAGTCCCCCGAATGCTCGCTGGGGTGCTCGTACGCGAACTGCAGCTCCGCAAGGTGACCTTCACGTGGTCGACAAGCCCGAACCTCGAGGCTCCCGACCACTCACCTGAGGCACCTTCGGACCGAGCCCGTCGCCGCAATGCCCGATGAAGCCAATCCGCCGCCACCCAAATGGACGGTCCACGTGAGATGGCAGGCAATCGGCAGGTGGACGTCAGGAGCTGCCGGAGCGCACGAGCACACCACACCTCGCTACCCCGATCCCCACACTGGAGATCCCCTCCAGACGGCATCGAGGTGCGAGAACCGTCCCCTAGGTTTTTGGAGAATGAGGCCCTTGACCAATCTACGAGACGACCACGCGGAGCGCCTCCGCAGCTTTGGAGGACCGCCCTTCGTCCACCCGCGGAGTGAGGTCCTGCTCACGACTGTCAGTACTCCAGCGTCCTCGGCGGCGGGCGCTTCAGCACGAACGTCGCGTCCTCGGCGACGTCGATCTCCTGCTGGTGCCGGCGGTAGGCGCGGTAGCGATCGGCGGGCACGAGCTTCCCGCGGTGGGTCTCCGTCCGCACGAAGCCCAGCCGCCGCCGGGTCTCCCCGCGCACCGTGAGCTCGAGCTCGGAGCCCTCCCAGGCCACGCGGCTCGGCTCGGGCAGGCCCTCGTAGGCGTACTCGTCGGGCACGGTGACCGTCGCGCGAAGCTCCACCCGGCGCGCGGCGCCCACCCGCAGCGGCGCGCGCCGCACCCCGGGGGGCGGCTCGGCGGGGCTGCCGATGGTCTTGCCGACGGTGGGGGGGATGTCGACGCCCTCGGCGGGCAAGAAGCCTTTCACGTTGATGCTCGCGTCCACGCCGAGCGGGCGGCGCAGGGCGGTGAGGTCGGCGATGCTCACCGACTCGACGTCGAAGGGCACACCGCGAGCCTGCAGGAAGGTGGCGGTGACCTCCGCGTAGGCCTCCGGCTTCACCGCGAGCAAGGCCGCGCGGAGCGCGCCCGCCTCCGCCCCCGTCAACCTGGCCTTCAGGGGACCGAACAGATCGCCGCGGGGATCGAGGCGAAGGTCGAAGCGGATCTCGCTCTTGGAGGCCTCGGGGTCCGACTCGGGGACGCGCAGGACCTGGGCGCCGCCCTGCATGAGGGCCACGAGCCGCGTGCCCTGCAGGCGCGGCGCGGGCACCTGGGGATCGACGAGGGGCTGCGAGGGGTCGAGCACGATGTTGCCGTCGGGGCGGGGCAGG
>CAYGKI010000399.1:0-1239 GCA_964350235.1 uncultured Gemmatimonadaceae bacterium
GCCACGAAGACAGCGGATGGCCTCCGCGGTCTCCAGCCCGTTGCCCACCGCACCTCCGAGAGGCCTGTCCATGGCCGTCAACAACGCCACGGTGCGCAGCCCCCGCGCCGCGCCGATCCGAACCATGGTCTCGGCCAGGGCACGCGCCCGCTCGGGCTCGGGCAGGAACGCTCCGTCTCCCACCTTCACGTCGAGCACCAGGGCGTCCAGCCCCTCCGCGAGCTTCTTGCTCATGATGCTGGCGGCGATCAGGGGGATGGAGGCCACCGTGCCGGTCACGTCCCTGAGGGCGTAGAGGCGCCGGTCCAGGGGCGCGATCTCCCGCGTCTGACCGGTCATGGCACACCCGACGTCCGCCAGAACGGCCTTGAATCGCTCCAGGTCCAGGTCGACGCGGAACCCCGGGATGGCCTCGAGCTTGTCGAGGGTGCCCGTGGTGTGACCGAGACCCCGGCCCGACATCATGGGCACCCTCACACCCAGCTCCGCGGCGAGCGGCGCCAGAACCAGCGACACCTTGTCGCCCACCCCGCCGGTGGAATGCTTGTCCACCTTGGGGCCGGGAATCCCCGACAGGTCGAGGGTGGCTCCGGAGGAGATCATCACCTCCACCAGGACGTCCGTCTCGTCGGGCGACAGCCCACGGAGGACCACCGCCATGAGAAACGCCGACATCTGGTACTCCTCGACGTCCCCGGCCAGATATCCGAAGAGGAATCCCCTGAGCTCGGAGGGCTCGAGGGCGTGGCCGTCACGCTTGCGTTCGAGGAGCCGGACCGGATTCACGTGGCCGCTCCCGGCCCGGCCGCTCGGGGGGTCAACGACCGAGCTTCTCCCGCGCGCCGCGGAGGGCGTCGTCCACCCGACCTCGCACGTCGTCCGCCAGATCCTCCCACCGATCCTCGGCGGAGCCCTTCAGGTCACGCGCGGAGCGGCGGATGCGGCGGCGGGTCTTCCGGCCCGGCTCGGGCGCGGTGAGCAGGGCGAAGCTCGCTCCGATGACGGCGCCGAGGAGAAGGCCCGACATGAAGCTGATCCGGGTATCGTTCTCGTATTCCATGGATGCTCCCGTTCGAGAGGGGCTGCTGCGGTATATATTCCTCTATGAATCTAAGCGATGTGACGCGGGTGCCGAGGGTGGGCGCCGACCGCGGGACACGCGCGGCCAGAGAAGACACGGAGAGGAGGTCGGCTTGATCGCGAGAGTCGCGAGTACGGCGGAGGTCGTGGTGCCGGTTC
>CAYGKI010000399.1:1249-3112 GCA_964350235.1 uncultured Gemmatimonadaceae bacterium
TCACCGCGCTCCGGCGCGAGCTCGAGCAGGAGGTGGGTACCCTTCCCGCGGTCCGGGCGCTGCATCAGGCCGGCTACGCGTCGGGGGTGGACGCCGTGGAGGCGCTGCGCTCGGCCGGTGGGGGTGAAGCCCTCCCCGACCTGGCCGCCCGGGACTTCTGGGAGCGGACCACGCAGTTCTTCCGCAAGCGGGGATGGGGCACCCTGTCCCATGATGCCCGGCACGCCGGCGTGGGACTCCTGCGGTCCGCCGACTGGGTCGAGGCGGAAGTGGACCAGCCCGATCCGGAGAGCAGCTGCTCCTTCAGCACCGGGTTCCTGTCCGGGCTCCTGTCGGAGTTGGCGGGAGCGCCCGTGGCCGTGCTGGAGGTGACCTGCAGAGGACGGGGCGACGACGAATGCGCCTTCGCCTTCGGCTCGGAGGCCGTCATCCACGACCTCTACGGTCACATGGTGGATGGCGCCGACCTGCAGAGCGCGCTCGAGGCGCTCTGACCCCCGGGATGGTGGAAGAGCGGATTCTCGGCGTGGACTTCGGTGAGAAGCGCATCGGCCTTGCGGTGAGCGACCCCACGGGGACCATCGCCACGCCGCTGGAGACCGTGAAGCGCCGCTCCGGCAAGCGGCCCCCGCTGCAGCAGATCGCCGATACGGCCCGGGAGTTGCATGTGAGCCGTGTGGTCGTGGGGCTGCCCCTCGAGCTCTCCGGAGTCGAGAACGACTGGTGCGTCGAGGTGCGGCAGATGGGGACCAAGCTCGCGGACAAGCTCGGGGTCCCCGTTTCCTTCGTGGACGAGCGCATGACCTCCGTGAGGGCGGAGCGGGCCATCCGGGCCGTGGGGCTCCCCCGGTCCGCCCGCCGCGAGAAGGGGCGCGTGGACGCGGGGGCGGCGCAGCTCATACTCCAATCCTGGCTGGACGGGAACGAGACGACACGATGATCTCCTCGATACGTGGATACGCCGCCGCCGCCGTCCTGGCGGGAAGCCTCGCCGCGTGCGGCTCCGAAGGGCCGGCCGTGGAGCTTTCCGTGCCGGTGGGTGCCGGGTTCTCGGAGGTCCTGGACACCCTGGAGGACCGGGGCGTCGTGCGCAGGGCCGGGCTCTTCTCGCTGTACGCGCGGCTCCGTGGGGCGGACAGGGAGGTGCGAGCCGGACGCTACACGCTGCGGCAGGGTGGATCCTGGAACGAGATCCTGGGCACCCTGACCCGGGGCGAGGTCATGACCATGGCCATGACCATCCCCGAGGGGTTCACCCTCCGTCAAATGGCACCCCGCATCGCACAGGTCTCCGGCGTTCCCGTCGACTCCGTCATGAGCCGTCTCGAAAGCGAGCAGCTCGTGGACGAGCTGGAGGTGCCCGGGACCACCGTCGAGGGGTACCTGTTTCCCGACACGTACAGGTTCGCCGCCGGCACGAGGGTCACCACCATCCTTCGCACCATGACGGATCGGTACAGGGAGATGTGGACCCCCGAGCGCCGTGCCCGACTCGCCGAGCTGCAAATGACCGAGCGCGAGGCCGTGACCCTGGCCTCCATCATCCAGGCGGAGGCCAGGCATGTCGAGGAGATGCCCACCATCTCGGGCGTCTACCATCGACGTCTGGAGCTGGGATGGCTCCTGCAGGCGGACCCCACGGTCCTCTACGCACTGGGCGGGCCCCGTGAGCGGCTCCTGTACGCCGCCATCGACTCCGTGGCGAACAATCCGTACAACACCTACACCCAGGGCGGGCTTCCGCCTGGGCCCATCGGCGCCCCGGGAGAGCTGGCCATCGAGGCCGCCTTGGCCCCGGAGGGCGACTACCTCTACTTCGTGGCCCGCCCGGACGGATCGCACGTGTTCACGCGGTCCCTGGTG
>CAYGKI010000400.1:0-3110 GCA_964350235.1 uncultured Gemmatimonadaceae bacterium
GGAGCGGCCGTCGTCATCGAGGGCAAACACTTCTGCATGATGATGCGGGGCGTGGAGAAGCAGAACTCCAAGACCGTCACCTCCGCCATGCGGGGCGTGTTCCTCGACGACCAGCGCACCAGGGACGAGTTCCTCCGTCTCTCCACAAGCGTCCACCAGCCGTTGGGATGATGGCTGGGGGGCTTCGCGGCCGCCTGGCCGTGGTGACCGGAGCCAGTCGGGGGATCGGCCGGGTGGTCGCCGAGCGACTGGCCGAGGAGGGCGCCCGGGTGGTGGGCGTGGGGCGTACCGAGTCAGCGCTGCGCACCCTGGAGGCCGACACCGGCGGTGGGTCGGTGGTGGTCGATCTGGCAGACGATGTCGCCGTATGGGACGCGCTCGAGGGCCTGCGGGAGCGCTTCGGGGTGCCCGATCTGGTGGTGAACGCCGCAGGCGTCTTCGGGGTGGAGCCACTGGCTACCGAGACCCTGACGGCCTTCGATGCCGGCGTCGCCATCAATCTGCGGGCGCCGTTCATTCTGGTGCGCGCGCTCCTTCCGGGGATGCTGGACCGGGGCTCCGGGCTGTTCGTGAACGTGGGATCCGTGGCCGGCCGGAAGGCGTTTCCCGGCAACGGAGCGTACTCGGCGTCCAAGTTCGGCCTCAGGGGTCTCCACGAGGTCCTTCTCGAGGAGATCCGTGGCACGGGCGTGCGGGCCACGCTGCTGGAGCCCGCCGCCACCGACACGGAGCTGTGGGACCCCCTCGAGCCCGACGGGGACCCGGGGCTCCCGTCCCGGGCGGAGATGCTCCGGCCCGAGGACGTGGCCGAGGCCGTGATCTTCCTGGCCACCCGACCGGAGCACGTCCGCGTGCCTCTTCTCCAGATCGAGCGAGCCTGAGGGGCTGGGGCGACCGTGCACCTGCTGCTCACCGACCGACTCACCTGCTCGCGGTGCGGCCCGGAGTTCGGCCTCATTCTGCTGGCCCATGAGATGGTGGAGCGGCGGGTGTTGGAGGGTGTGCTCGGCTGTCCCAACTGTCGGGACCAGTATCCGGTTCACTCTGGATTCGGGGACCTCCGTCCCCCACCTCGCGACGGGTCGCCGTCGGGGCTGGCCGGGTCACCGGATCCTCGCCCCGGGGACGACGAGGAGGCCACGCGTCTCCTCGCGTTGGTGGGGGTCCCCCAGGGACCGGGGACCGTCGTTCTGGCCGGCGCGCCGGCCAGGCACGCGCGTGCCTTCGTCGAGCGGGTGGAGGGGATCCACGTCGTGGCGCTCGACGGTGACCTGGAGGGGTGGCCCGACGCCCCCGGGTCCAGCCGCCTCGTGGCCGGCTCGGTCGTTCCCCTCCACAGCCGGTCCATGAGGGGCGCGGCGGTGGACGGTCGACTGGGCAGGGACGTGGTGGCGGAGGCGGCGAGGGTCGTGGCCCCGAGGGGCCGCGTCGTGGTGGTCCATGCCCAGGAGGACGAGGTCGCCGAGACCCTCCGTGGCGCGGGTCTGGAGGTCATGGCTCGAGAAGGCGGAACCGTCGTCGCGGCACGACCTTGAGCGTTGCGTCGCACCCCGGCGCTCGTCTACCTTCACGGGGCGGGTCGCCGGATGCGGAAAGCCCCCAGAAGCCCAAGGACTCTCCGGCGACCGGTATGCCTCCAGGCCGGTGGCGCGCCGCGTTTCGCGCGGGCGTCCAACCCCTTCTCACACCCCCGTCATGGCGTTCTGGAAGAAGCTCTTCAACGACGACGACCCCGACCGGATCGATTACTACCGGGAAGGGGAGGACCTTCTCGTCGCCGGGAAGACCCACGAGGCGCTGACGTCGTTTCGGCTGGCTCTCAAGGAATCTCCCGGAGACACGGCCGTGCTGCAGCAGATCGCCATGTGCTACACGCGCATCGGCATGGTGGAGGAAGCGGCCAAGACGTATCGGCACGTGCTTCAGAAGGACCCCGCTTGCCCCGGTGCCAACTACGGACTCGCCTTCATCCTGCTCCATTCGGAACGTCCGGAGCAGTCCATCCCGCACCTCGAAGCGTTCCTGGCCGACCCGCCGGACGGGGCCGACGCTGGGGAGCACATCGACCATGCGCGCCGGACGCTCGCCAAGCTCAGAGGCGACGCGCACGATCGGGCGCCGGTACAACCACCACCAGATGACTTCTTCGAATAAGAATCTGCGCCACGTCCGACTCGAGTGGTCGGGTGAGGACCTCCTCTTCACGGGCGGCGCCGAGGAAGGCCCCGTGGTCACCGTGGACGGCGGCAGCAAGGAAGGCGCATCGCCGATGCAGCTTCTCCTGCTCGCGCTCGCCGGGTGCATGGGTATCGACATCAAGATGATCCTCGACAAGTCGCGCGTGCCCGTCGAGGGGCTCGTCATCGACGTCGAGGGAGAGCGCGCCCCCGAGCCGCCGCGCCGATATGTCAGAGTGGACATGACCTGCCGTATCGCCGGTCCGTCCCCCGACCATGCCGAGAAGGTCCAGCGCGCGGTGGACCTGTCCAAGGACAAGTACTGCAGCGTCCTCCACTCCCTCGATCCGACGACTGAGATCCGAGTGAGGGTGGAAACCGCTGACGGCTGAGCCATCCATGGGCCGTGACCACGCCGCGAACGATACGCCCGTCCCGGAATCGACGCTCACCGAGCTCTATTTCGATTCCCTGGATCGCCACCGCGACCTGGTGGCTTTCCAGAGGATGCCGGCCGAGGGCGTTCTGGAGGACATCACCTTCGGGGAAGCCTTCGAGGTCGTGCGCCGGGTCACCGCGGCCCTGGATCGATCGGGGCTGTCCAGAGGGGACAGGGTCGCCATCCTCGCCGAGAACCGTCCGGAGTGGGCCTTCGTCGACTACGGGTGCCTCTGCGGCGGCGTGATCGCCGTCCCCATCTACCCCACGCTCACCGCGCACCAGATCACCTATCTCCTGGAGAACGCGGGCGTGCGGATCGTCTTCGCCACCCGCGGCGAGCTGGCGGACAAGGCGCTGGAAGCCGCCGAGCCGTGTGCCCAGGGGGTGGAGATCGTCGCGTTCGACGGCCCCGAGGCGGGTGAGGGGGACGTGGTGGCGTGGGATGCCTTCCTCGCCAGGGGGCGGGAGCTGGCCGACGCTTGGACCGAGGCC
>CAYGKI010000401.1:0-3109 GCA_964350235.1 uncultured Gemmatimonadaceae bacterium
GCTGGAGCCCCCGCGCCACCTCGGCGGCCGTCTCGTCGAGCTCGAGGGCGCCGGGGAACTCCGAGACGAATGCGTCGAACGACGCCTTCAGGGCCACCGCGTCCATGGCGCCCATCCCGAGTCGAAGCGCCCGCAGCGTCGCCTGGCGCCGATCCGTGGAGCCCACCGGAAACGATCGGGCGATCCGCCGCTCCGCCTCCACCGCCGCCGCTGTATCGCCGGCCGAGAGCGACACCTCCACCAGGCGCTGGTCGAAGGCCCTGCGCTCGGCCGGCGTCTCCGCATCCTCCCCGAGCTCGTCGTAGGCCCATGTCGCCACGGCGTCCACCGACAGCTCTCGGGCCCGGTCCGCCATCTCCGCGAGGAACGTCGAACGGGCCCGCCCACCCAGCTCGTCGGCCACCGACCGGGTGAGCGCGCGCGCCTCGGGCTCCATCCGCAGCTCCACGGCGAGGGCCGCCGCCGCCCGCCTCCGGGCGAACACGGGGGCGTCCGCCAGCCGGGTCACCACCGTGGCCATGGCGTCTTCGCGGCCCTCGGGAAGGTCACGGAGCCTCCGCGCCAGCGGCGCCACGCCCGAGCCGTCGTCCCCCACCCCTTCCTCCCATTCGGCCAGCGCACGGTCCCGGTCGCCCAGCCCGGCGTGCAGATCACCTGCCTCGAAGGCCAGCAGCCCGGGCTCGCCCAGGGCGGAGCGACCTTCGTCGACCAGCCGGAGGGCGTCCTCCTCCCCGAAGACCGAGCGGTAGAGCTCGACCAGGTCTCGGTACGTCGCCTCCGTCGGGCTGGTCTCCCGCCACTCGTCGGCCCGGGCCCGGACGCTGTCCAGCGAGTCCAGCTCGGCCAGCACCCGAAGCTCCAGGAGGCGTACCTGGCCACGCCCCGGGTCAGCCGCCAGGAAATCCGCCACCAACGGGAGAACGGCCTCCGGCTCCCCCTTCCGGGTCAGGACCCGCTCGATGGAGAACAGGGCACCGGTGGATCGTGGGTCCTGCTCCAGGACCTCCCTGAGCACCCGCTCGGCGCCGTCCAGGTCGCCGCTGGCTTCCAGGCCGGCGGCCTGCCTGAGGAGTCGGTTGGTCCCCGCCCCGAGCGCCTGCGCCGAGCCGGCCGCGGGGACGGCGACGATCAGCGTGGCCACGACGACCATGCAGCGTGGAAACCGTCGAGGCCACCCGCTCATCGGCCGCCTCCGTCGCCGCCCGTGGCACGATTCAGGCGCTGGAAGTAGTCCAGGATCAATCGACGAACCCCCGGGGTGAGGCGCTGGAGCTCCGCCGCGTCGGGCATGCGGAACTGGAGGACGCCCATGTCGCTCTCGTCCAGCGAGAGCACGGAGCCGCGCTCGAACTCGCTGGCCTGGTCCGACTCCCGCTCCTCGGAGAACTCTTCTCGCTCCAGGGACCTGCCGGCATCGAGCAAGCGATGGAAGAGGCGCTCCTGCCGCTGGACGGTCTCCGGGTCCAGCCGCCCCTCGGCCAACTCCTCCGCCAGCTCGGCGGCCTCTGCGGCCATCTGCTGGAGATCGCCCAGCGCGCCTTCCGAGGCGGGCTCGTTGGACATCTCGCCGAGCTGATCCGAGATGGACTGCTGGCCCTGGGACATCTGCTGCATCTGCTGCGACATGGCCTGCTGCCCGAGCTGCATGGGCGCGATCTGGCCCGCCTGATTCACCAGGTCGCCCTGCTGCTGCGCCAGCTCCTCGAGCTGCTGCTGGATCTGCTGGCCCTGCTGCGCCTGACCCTGGGCGGCCTGTCCCAGCTGGTCGGCCGCCGCCATGGTCATCAGCGCGAGCCGATTCAGGTCCCCCACCGCCCGCTCGGCCTCGGCGTAGGGGGACCCGCCCAGGCTGCGGGGACGATCCATGGCCGTGGCCGTTCGCTGGAGCGACTCCATGGCGCGACCCATCTGGGCAGAGATCTCCCTCGCCCCGGGGATCTGGCCCTCGGTGGACAGCTGAAGGTTCTCCGCCAGGTTCTCCACACCCTCCATGAGCGACGCCTCGTCCGCGCGCATCGTCGCGAGCTCCTCGGACGTGGATTCCCGCATCTGGGCTCGCAGCTCGCCCTGGCGACGGGCCAGGGCCAGCGCGTCGTCGGAGGCGCGCTGGAGTCCTTCAACGGTCTGCTGCAGTCGCTGCTGGGCCATCTCCTGCTGGGCCTGCTGAAGGTCCCGGGCGGCCTGGTCGAGCTGTTGGGACGCCTGCTCGGCCTGGGTCGCCGCCATCTCCCTCTGCCCCTGATCCGCCTGGCGCTCAGCCTGCCGCATGCCCTCCGACGCCTGCTCGGCCTGCTGCCCGGCGGAGCGTACGCCGTCCGCCGCACGCTCCTCTCCCAGCTCCCGCAACCGCTCCTCCAGGCGATCGAGGCTGGCCTCCAGCCCCTCGGCGCGCTCTGCCAGCGCCTCCTGCTGCTCCGCCCTGAGCTCGGATCCGGCCTCCTCCCGCATGGCGTCGGCGAGGGCCTGCTCCAGCCTGGCCAGCTCCTCGGCCTCCGACTGGGTCGCCCTGAAGTCCTGCTCCGCCGCGGCACGGCGGAACCGCTCCAACGACTCCTCCAGGCGGTCGCGGAACTCCTCCTGCTCCTGGGCGAGCTCCTCCAGCGATCTCCCCGCTTCGGCCGCGTCCTCTCGCTGGAGCGCCTCGGAGAGCCGCTCTGTCTGGCGGGACAGGTCGTCACCGCCCAACTCGTCCAGGAGGGACTGGAGCTCGCGCATCTGCGCGCGGAGCTCCGGGTCGGCCTGGCCCGTCTCCGCCATCCGCCGCTCCATGGCGTCGAGCTCGCGCCCCAGGGAATCCACCGCCTGGAGCATCTGCTCCTGCTCTTCCAGGGCCTGCTGCATGGACTCCCGCTCCTGGAAGCCCTGCTCCCCCGGGCTCGGCTGGCCACCCTGCTGCCCTGCGCGGTCGGCGCGGGTGAGCTCCCGCCGCCGGGCGTCCTCTCGATTCTGCTCGGCCTGGGCCGCCGCCGTCTCGGCCAGCTCGGACAGGCGGTCCGCCGCGTCCTCGAGGGCGGAGTCCATCTCCCGGCGCAGCTCGTCGGCGGAGGGCATCCGGAGCACGAACGTCCGCGTCTCGGAGGCCTGTCGCGCCGGGCTGTTGTCTTCCACG
>CAYGKI010000402.1:0-3105 GCA_964350235.1 uncultured Gemmatimonadaceae bacterium
AAAGACGATCCGAAGGGGCTCCAGGGTGAGCGGCACGTCGGGCCAGAGAACGACCGGGAGGCTGTCGGGAAGGGAACCCATGTCGCCGACGGTGCGAAGGTCGAGGCCGAGGGTGATCGAGATCGCCGTGAGCGCCACGATGCAGATCAGCGGCGACGGAATCGCCCGCGTGAGGTAGGGCAGCCCGTAGATGATGGCCAGGCCGACCAGAACCGTCAGGAGCACCAGGGGCCGGGCGTTCTCTCCGGTGATTTCCGGGAGCTGCGCCATGAAGATCAGGATCGCGAGCGCGTTGACGAAGCCCGTCACGACCGAGCGCGACACGAACCGCATCAGGCTGCCCAGGCGGAAGGCGCCGGCGATCATCTGGAGGAGCCCGGTCAGCAGCGTGGCCGCGAGCAGGTATTCGAGGCCGTGATCCCGCACCAGGCTGACCATCACGAGCGCCATCGCGCCGGTCGCGGCCGAGATCATTCCGGGGCGCCCGCCGACGAAGGCCGTGATCACGGCGATGCAGAAGGAGGCGTACAACCCGACCTTCGGGTCGACTCCCGCGATCACGGAGAAGGCGATCGCCTCGGGAATCAGGGCGAGGGCGACGACCAGACCTGCGAGGATGTCACCACGAACGTTGAAGAGCCATTCCTGGCGAAGAGCACGGAGCATGACGTCGAAGCGTGAGGTGGGCATGGGGCCCACGAGCTCGACGGGGAAACTCCCCAGGAACGAAAGGGCAGAAGGCGGATCGGACGATCCACAGCGATCCTGAAACCCCCGATGCCGGACTTGGGTCCGTGGTGGGGACTCCGCGGGCGGCGTGCTCTAGCCGTCGCCCTCCGACTCGGGCTCCGCCGGCTTCCAGACCGCGTATTCGATCCGGCGTCCCCGCATGCGGGTGATCCGGAAGGTGCCCGCGTTGTCGACCTCCACGATGTCGCCCACGCGCCCCACCCGGCTGAGTTCGCCGAAGAGGTAGCCGCCGAGGGTGTCGTGGGGTTCGTCGGGAAGGTCGATGCCCAGGCGATCTCCCGCGTCGCGCACCGGGACGCCCCCCCAGACGCGCACCCGGGCGTCGTCCAGGGCGTAGAAGTTCTCGGGCTCGTCGGCCTCGTGCTCGTCCTGGATCTCTCCGATGATCTCTTCGATCAGGTCTTCCAGGGTGACCAGCCCGGCCGTGCCGCCGAACTCGTCGACGACGATGGCCATCTTGTTTCGCTGCACCCGCATCTCGGGGAGCCGGTCTTCGCCCCGCTTGCCGGCGGGCGTGACCAGCGGGGGGCGCATGATCTCGCGAAGCGTAGCCCCGCCGTCGCGCTCGGCGCGCCACAGGTCGCGGGCCAGGAGAATCCCCACGATATGGTCGGTGGAGCCTTCGTAGACCGGCACCCGGAGGTGGCCTTCGTCGAGCATGAGGTCCTTGGCTTCCTGCAGCGACGCCTCGACCGGAATCGCGATCATGTCGGTGCGGGGTGTCATCACCTCGGCGAGGGTCACCTCGTCCAGCCGGATGACGTTCGACACCACCTTCCACTCGTCTTCGTCGAGCTGCCCCTCCCGCCTGCCGATCTCGGCCAGAACCTCGATCTCGGCCCGGCTGATCGAGGGCCGACTCGTGTCGCCGGCGATCATGCGCGCGAACCAGGAGAGCGGCACGAGGATCGGCTTCATCACGATGATCATGCCGCGCAGAATCCAGGCGGCCGGCCGAGACAGGTGGGGCCAGAAGGTGGCTCCGAGTGTCTTCGGCACGATCTCCGAGAACAGCAGGATCATCATGGCGAGAAAGATGGAGAACGCCACCACGCCCGATTGTCCGAAGACCCGAATCGCGAGTGCCCCTGCGGCGGTCGCCCCGAGGGTGTTGGCGATGGTGTTGAGGGTCAGGATCGCGGCGATCGGCTCGTCGATCTGCGTGCGCATCGTGTCGAGCAGGTCGCCCGCCGCTTCGCCGCGTTCCTGCAGCATCACCACGTGCGAGTGGGTGATCGACAGGAGGACCGCCTCCAGGATCGAGCAGAGGAACGACGTGAACAGCGTCGCCGCTACGACCCAGATCAGGGTGGTGAGCATCGCGGAGGGTGAAAGGGTGCGCCGGGTGGGTGGAGGCGAGTGCCTCGACGCTCGAAGGATCGGCGCGGGAGGCGACCACGACAAGAGCTTCGGGCACACGCAAAAGGCCGGAGCGCCCTTGCGAGCACTCCGGCCTTTCACGCCCAGGGGGGCCTACGCCCCGCCATCAGGGGGCCTGCGCCCCGCCATCAGGGGGCCTCCGCCCCCGCCACCAGGGGGCGGGACGCCCCTGGAATCATCAGGTCGTGGGGCGGGTCTTCGGGCGAATCCGGATCGACCACAGTCCGGAATTGAAGTCGCTGAAGAACAGGTGCCCCTTGTAGGGCTGCGGTCCCCACGCCATCGGACCATTGGCCACGAAGCCGTTCGGATCGTACGCCTTGAAGACGGCGACCTCGCGGCCCTGCGTCGCGAGGTTGCCCATCAGCTCGCCCCCGACGTCGACCGCGCGCACACCACCCTCGTAGTACGCGACGTACAGCACGTCGTCTTCGACCCAGAGGTTGTGCGTGCCGAATTCCGGCACCTCGTAGCGCGCGACGTCCTTCGGGTTTTCGGGGTCGGTGAAGTCGATGATGTGAATGTAGCCCGACGTCACGGTGGGCTTCTGCCCGGGCTCACGCGCGATGCCCTCGGTGCCGGCGCCGGACCAGGCGGCCCCGCCCCGGTTCAGGATCTCGTCACCGAGGAAGAGGTAGACCTTGCCGGTCGACTCCTGGTAGTAGGGAAACGCCGCGTGGGTGCGGCCGACGGGGTAGGGCACATTGGTCACGAAGACCGGGTTGTCGATCGTGCCCCCCCAGCGCCCGTTGCCGACGTCGACGACGACGACTCCGTTGCCCCACTCCGACGAATAGGCGAGTCCGTCGTAGACCCAGACGTCGTGGATGCGGCTGTCGGGGTGGTTGTACTCGCTGACGAACGTCGGGTTGGCGAGGTCGCGCACGTCGAGAATGACGTATTTGTCGCCGCCCGAGAGAGCGAAGAGGTAGTCGTCGGTGGCGAACATGTTGTGCACGCCGCCGGTGAGCCCCT
>CAYGKI010000403.1:0-3098 GCA_964350235.1 uncultured Gemmatimonadaceae bacterium
CGCAACCCGAGTCTCGGCCCGAGCGACGACGCTGGGGGGCGAGGCTTCCGTGCGCAGCGCGACCTTCACCGTGGTACCCGGCAGGGGATGACACAGCGGGATGAGCTCCGCCGTCCGCTTCCCGGCCATGATCCCCGCGATCTCGGCCACCTGGATGGGGTCACCCTTGGCCGTCCGGCCCGCCAGGATCAGCTCCAGGGTCTCCGGCGCCATGACGATGCGGCCCTCGGCCACCGCCGTTCGCGCGGTGACGTCTTTTCGGGACACGTCCACCATGGCCGGTCGGCCTTCCTCGTCCAGGTGGGTAAGGCGGTGGGGCGTGTCGGTCATGTCCGGTGCGCGGCGGGAAGGAGAGCCTCGCGGAGCTCCAGCACGAGACCGGATACCACGAGCTGGGGGTTGACGTTGCCCCGGGCCAGGAGGCGGGCCCGTTCGATGGCGCCCAGGGCGCCCGGAACCCTACGTGCGTCGATGCGGGCCCGCTCCGCCACCTTCGCCAGGACGTCCTTCGTATCGTGGTGGAACGCGTCCGCGCCGGCGAGCACCGCCGACAGGTCCCGCACCCACTCCTCCAGAACCTGGAAGAGATCCAGGAGGCCCCGTGCTCCAGCCGGAGGATAGCTCAGCGCCAGCGCATGGGAGCCGATCCGCCCCTGGCCAAGGGCCGCGGTGAGGATATCGAAGGCGCCACGGCGAAGCTCGTTCATGGGCGCCGGGTCGTCGTCCTGCGGCAGGAAGCCCAGGGTGCGCCCCAGTGACCCCCTCCCAAGGCGCGCCACCTCCGCGGCTCGATCCGCCGGCACGTCCAGGTACTCCACGAGCACGTCGCGCACGGTGTCGTCGTCGAGGGGCCTCAGGAGCATGGGCACCGTGCGCGATCGAATGGTGGGAAGCAGGCTCCCGGGCACGCTGCTCGTGAGGATGAAGCGGGCCTGGCCCGGCGGCTCCTCCAGCAGCTTGAGCAGGGCGTTGGCCGCCTCCTGGCTGGCTTCCTGGGGCACGAGGAGCTCCGCGTCGCCCACCACGAACACCGGGCCCGGCGCCATGGAAGGCCGCACATGCGCTCGCTTCCGGAGGTTCTTCACGGTGCCGATGTAGAGGCCCGTGACGTCGTGGCTCAGCGAGGGGCGGAGCCCGTTCTCCCGAATCTGGCCGAGCATCTCGTGGCGGGCGTCTTCCAGGGCGTCGGCGAGCCGATCCCCGGACACCCTGGGCGGGCGCGCCAGGGGCATGTACCAATGCACGTCCGGATGCTCCAGCGTCGACGCGAGCCGGCAGCTCCGGCACGCCCCGCAGGGACCGTGCTCCGTGGGGGCCTCGCAGACCGTGAGCTGGGCGAGCCAGAGCGCGAACCTCTGCTTGCCCACGCCGCGGGGACCGTGGATGAGCAGGGAGGAGGGCAGGGTGCCCGCGCCATGGGCCCGGATCACCATCCGCCGGGCGTCCTCGTGCCCGAACAACGGGTGAAGGGTCACCTTGGGCTCCGCGGACGGAGCCAATCCATGGGGTCCAGGGCCTGCGGCGCCCCGGAACCCTGCGGTGCCCGGATCTGGAACTCGATGTGGGGCCCCTCCGGCGTATCGGCACCGCCCACGGTGCCCACCACCTGGCCCGCGTCGACTTCCCGGCCCTCGACCACGCCGATCTCCTCCAGGTACAGGTACAGCGTGTACACGCCCTCCCCGTGACTCAGAACCACGGTGGGGCCGTATCCCTCGAAGGGGCCGGCGAGCACCACCCGTCCCGGTCTCACGGCCCGGACCGGCGTTCCGGTGGGCGCGGCGAGCCCCACTCCGTTCCAGCGCAGGACAGTCCCGTTGGGTCGCTGGTCCCGCCCGAAGCTGTAGATGAGCTCGCCGTCCACCGGCCAGTCGAGGAGCCCCGCGTCGGCTCCGGTGAGGGTCGGGGCGGCCGCCGGGTTGGTGGATGCCGCTTCCAGCTCCCGCCTCCGGACCTCCAGAGCGTCGATGAGGCCCGTCAGGCGAGCCTCGTCGGCCTCCAGCTCCTGAAGCCGTGAGGCGGTCACCTGCTCCCGGGTGCGGAACTCCTGGAGCGCGGCCTGACGCTCCGACTCCACGGCGCGCAGCTCCGCTACCTCGGAGAGCCGGTCTCGCCTGAGGGCTCCGAGCGCGGCCATGCGCTCCTGGAGCTCCTCGTTCACGCCGACGAGATCCGCCTCCAGGGCCTCCACGCGCTCGACCAGGCTCCGATCGAACTGGGCGATCCTCTGGAGGTAACGGTACCGGTTGAGGAGGTCCGTGAACGATGAAGCGCTGAGGAGGACCTGCACCGTGTGCAGCGGCCCCATCTTGTAGATGTCGCGAAGCCGCCGATGGAGGATGGCCTCGCTCTCGGCCATGCGCTCGCGGGCCTGGAGGAGGCTACGCGTGGTCTCTTCGATCTGGTCCGCGGTGGCTTCCGTCTGGAACTCCACCTCGGCGAGGACGGAGCGCGTGGCGGACAGACGACGCTCCACGTTGGACAGCTCCGCGGACGCGTCGCGGACCCGGTTCCGGACATCCCCGATCTCCTGCTCCAGCCGCTCGCGCTCCGCCCGGATCTGCTCCAGTCGCCGCTGGCTCTCCTGGATCTCCCGGCGAAGCGCCGCGGGATCCTGGGCCGTGGCATCCGTCGGGGACAGCGAGAGCAACGTCAGGAGCACCAGGAGCGCCGTAACCCCTGGATGACGCAGGCACCGATGGACCCCGCGCACGGTCAGATCTCCCGCAGGTGTCGGCGGACGGCCAGGCCGCTGGAGACGACTCCGAAGAGTATGCCCGCGCCGATTCCGCCCAGCACCCATAGCTGGGGAATCCAAGCGATCTCGAAGAGGTATGCGTACACGACACGGTACGTGGCGTAGGTGAGCCCCCACGCGAGGAGCGCCCCCAGCAGCCCGGCCATGGCCCCCTCCAGGAGGAAGGGACGACGGATGAAGCCGTTCCTCGCTCCGACCAGCCGCATCACGTAGATCTCGTCCCTGCGGGCGAAGATGGCGATTCTGAGGGCCGTGGCGATGATGAGCGCGGCCACCGCGGCGAAGGTACCACCCAACACGGCCGTGGCTCCCGCCCCCACCCGACGCAGGGTGAAGATGC
>CAYGKI010000404.1:0-2847 GCA_964350235.1 uncultured Gemmatimonadaceae bacterium
TTGATGCACGTGCCGCCGCTCGCCGGCACCAGGACCACGGTGGCATCGGCCCAGTCGTAGCTCTCGTCGAGATCGTCCACCGCCCCGGCGACGTGCACCCGCACGCCGGGGTCGGGGGCGTCGGCGAGGCGTCGGACCTCGGCTGACGGGCTGCCGACCAGACGGACGTCGACCGGCCTGCCCGACCGGCGCGCGATGTCGGGCGCGACCGCGCCGACGAGAAGTGACGCGGCGTCGATGTTGGGGCGGTAGGTCAGGTTGCCGACGAACAGCAGCCGGACAGCCGGCGACCCGTCGGGACCCGCCGGTGTCGAGCGCTTCGACCGGGGTGACGATCCCCCGGGAACGGCGTTGGGCACGTGGATGACCCCGCCGGCGCCAGGTCGGGCCGCGACGAGGCGGTCCGCTCCCGCACCGACCACGTCCACCAGCCGGCCGTAGGCATCAGCGTCGCGCAGGAGCTGATCGCGGCGCGCGACGTCGCCCGCTTCGTCGGCCCGTGCTGCGAGTCGGCGGTGCAGGGCCACCTCGTCGTCGTCGAGGTCGAGGACGAGGCGGCTCGAATGGTCGGACCCGATGACATCGGGCCCGTATGCGAGCGCGGTGCGCACGCGGACGACGTGGACCAGGTCGTGCGAACGCCGCTGCGTGACCCACGCGTCGACGGCCGTCGGATCGATCGGGATCGCCCCGGACGGCAGCGGAAGCAGCGCGGAGGCAAGTGCCCGCCAGCGTGGCGATGCCAGCCAGTGACGAGCGAGTTCGATCGGGTCGGTGGGACTCACGCTGCGGGTGGTCCACGTGTCGGCGAGTGCACGAACGCTGATGTCGAACGGTCGATGGTCGCCGATCACCTCCACGTCGACATCGGCGACCTCGGCGAGCGCGCTCAGCGCCGAGAACGCACGCATCGCCAGGCCGTTGCCGGACGGGGCCGGCACGATGGGCGTCAGGAACAGGGCCCGAGTCATGCTGACCGCCGGAGTCCTTGCCGTAGGCGGCCGACGACGTCGGCGCGCCGCCGTCGACGCAGCTCGCGCATCGAGCCCTGGCCGTAGTGGCCGCGCAGCCGGTCCCCGCCGACCGGCGGAAACGTGCGGACGAGTGAGAGCGCGCGGTCAGCGGTGGCCGGATGGTCGTCGAGGTACGCCGCCGTCGCCCACCAGCAGCGGGCTGCGATCGTGGGTCGCTCGCCGGCCCGTGCGAAGAGGCGCTGCTGGACGTGGTGATGGATGTCGATCGTGCGTGCCCGGCCCAGCCGGTCGAACGACCGCCGGATGTGCGCGTCGTCGACGTCGTGTGTCGCACGCAGTCGATGGACGTCGAGTTCGGTCCGCAGGTCGATGTGGCGCCGTCGACGGTTGCTGTCGACCTCGTAGCTGTGCACGAGCGCATGCGTCACCAGGTCGGAGGGGCACGGCACGGCGATCGTGTGGCCGCGCCATTCGACGTCGACCGCCGCGTCGCGTACCTGCGCGGCGGGCAGTGCCGCTCCCCATGTGGCATCGACCGGTTCGACGTGGAGTTCGATCGATCCGAACCGGGCCGGATCTCGCAGTGGCGTCCCGTGGTGGTTCGCCGGGGTGACGCCCGGGTCGCGCTCGATCGGCCGGTAGCCGATGGTGCCCAGCAGCGACGCGGCTCTGGCGGCATCGCCCGGCGTCACGAGCAGGTCGAGATCGGTCATGGCCCGGCAGGCGCTGTCGGGAAAGACGCCGAGCACCTGCAGTGCGGCGCCCTTCAACGGTACGACCTCGATCCCGGCCCCCTGGAGCAGCGTGACGACGTCGTCGAGTTGGTCGAGCAGGTCATCGGTGCGACGCCGATGGTGCTGCCACGTCGTCTCGAGCACTGCGGCGACCGGCCGACGGTCGGCGTCAGCGAACGCTGACTGCATCGTCGCGGGCACCGGATCGAGCAGGCCCCGTTCCCGGGCGGACCACCACAGCCAGGCCATCAGCTGGTGAGATGCTGCCGCCGTGAGTACGACGTCCCAGTCGGGGTCCTGCTCGACCGGGCACCCCGCGATGACGTCCACCAGGAACTGGCCGGCTCGTCGGGGCGAGCGTAGGTCGCTCACGGCTGTCGTCCGAGGCGGGCCTCGGCGGCGATGCGTCGGATCCGATGGCCGGGATCGTCGGGTTCGGCGGCTTCGGCGGCAGCGAACCACTCTGCGGCTCGCTGGTGGTCGCCGTCGGCGAACCACGCCGATCCGATGACCGACATCGGCCACGATTCGAACACCCGCCGGTCGAACGCGAGGCACGAGTCGACCATGTCGTCCGGTTCCGACTCCAGCAGGCCGGTTGCGACTCGGCGGGCCTGGTCCGTGTCGCCGCGCGAGAGCGCGAGGCGGGCGGACACCCATCGCAGCTGCGCGTTGTCGGGGTAGAGGCCGAGGCCTTCTGCGAGGAATTCCTCTGCAGCGGTGATGTCGCGGTCGAGCGCCTCGGCGACCAGCGAGCACCAGACCAGCGCGTCGACCGGGTGGCCCCCGCCGTCGAGCGCGACCCGACGCGCCGTTGCCAGCGATGCCCGCGCCTCGTCGAGGTGGCCCAGGCCGGTCTGCGCCCTCGCGAGTTCGTTCCAGAGGTAGGCCCGGTCCGGGTCGGCTCGAGCAGCGGCTTCGAGGATCGGCAGGTTCCGTCGGTGTTTGGCGCTGAGGTCGCCGTCGTAGCCGAGGTGCACGAGCGCGAGGTCGGTGCGTACCACGGTGAGGCCGTCGCGCGCCACGAGACGTGCGATGTCCGGGACCATGGTCTCGTGGATCGCGCCGCGGAATCTGATGTCGGGTCGGTTCCGGAACAGGCGGTACTCCCAGTACGGCGTCAGCCCGGTGGCAACCGT
>CAYGKI010000404.1:2857-3086 GCA_964350235.1 uncultured Gemmatimonadaceae bacterium
CGCCGGGATCGTCGAGGGCGGTCAGATCACCGGTCGGTCGGGATCGAACGGCACGTTCGTCGGCGTCGATGTAGAGGATCCAGTCGCCCTCGGCCGCATCGAGGCCGACGTTGCGTGCCGCGGCGAAGTCGTTGTTCCATCGATGGAGCAGGACCCGGGCGCCGTACGACTCGGCGATCGCAACGGTGTCGTCGGTCGAGCCGGTGTCGACGACGACGATCTCGTCGAC
>CAYGKI010000405.1:0-3076 GCA_964350235.1 uncultured Gemmatimonadaceae bacterium
TCTTCGCCGTGAGAGGGCGATATCCTAGGCCACTAGACGATGGGGGCGTGGCTCCTTCGATTTTGAAGAGCACAGATTTTATAGAAGAGGATCGGGGCGGGTCAACCCCCGGGCAAACGGGATCACGGTGCCACCCCTCCCGCCGCCGCGTCGGGGAGGCCATCCGTCAGGAACGCCCGCACGATGGAGAACGCCTCTTCGTCCTCCAGCAACCCGGAGTGGGTCGGACAACACAGCCTGTGGTCCGTAACCCCGGGCAGCGTGGCGCTCTCCTCGGGAAGGACGTGGGTGTCGATCTGGGTACGAACGGTGACCGCGGCCACACCCTCCGGGAGACTCGGACCGACATTCAGGCTGTCCAGAAAAGCGCTACCCGGGAGCATCTCCTCTCGGCTGTCACCCCAGGCGAGGTGCGCGGCCATGGTCCCCTGGTGAGGTGTGGCCAGGAACGCAACCCGCCGGACCGGCACCGGGTCTCCGAAGCGCAGGTACCAGCGCGTGGCCAGGCCACCCATGGAGAAGGCCACGATGTCCAGCGAGTCGGCCCCGGTGGTGCGCAGGACGGAACGCGCCACCACGGCCAGCTCCACCGCGTGCGCACGGTTGCTGCCGGCCGGGTCGTCGAAGGTCACGGCGCGCACCCGGTCCCGGGGCCATCCCGCCTCGACGAAGCGCTGCTCAAGCCAGTCCAGGTCCTGCTCCGTGTCCAGCCAGCCTGGCACCAGCAGCACCGGGAACGGCGGTGCGCCTTCCCTCCCCGGCGAAGGGCCCCCATCGATGGAGGGCTCACGCGGCACCTCCGTGGGCAGCGCGGATGCGATGATCCACGCCAGGACCACCGCGGTGCCAGCGAAGAAGAGCGGCTTGAGCCTCATCCCAGAGCTTCGATGGCCTTCGCCAGCACCTCCACCGCGTGGGCGACCTGCCCCTCGGTGAGGGCCACCGAGGGTGTCAGCTCGACGACGTTGCCCTCGGGCCCTGCGGGCAGGACCAGCACCCCCGCCCCGAGCACGGACTCGGCGACCAGGCCCCCGAGCCCGGCCCCGCCCCGCCCACCGCCCGCCTCACCGAGCTCCACACCCAGGAGGAGCCCCAGCCCACGGATCTCACGGACGCGCTCATGTCCGTCCAACCGGGCCCGGAGCGCATCCATCCACATCCGTTCCGCCCCGAGCACCCGCTCGTGGACGTTCTCCCTTCGGTACGCGTCAAGAACGGCCAGCGCCGCCGCACACCCCAGCGGGTGTCCCAGGAACGTGCTGGTATGGACGGCCTCGCCCGTGCTCTCCGGCCAACAATCCATGACCTCGGCGCGTCCGAGGCACGCCGACAGCGGCACGCCCCCACCGAGGGCCTTGCCCAGGCACACCAGGTCGGGGGTCAGACCGACCCTGGGCGACGCGAACATGGCCCCGCACCGGCCGGAGCCGGTGAAGACCTCGTCGGCGATGACCACGGCGCCCGCCTCCCGGGCCAGCGCGGTGAGGCCGGCCATGAACCCGTCCGGAGGAACCCGAGCTCCCCCACGCCCCTGCATGGGCTCGACGAGCACGGCACCGATGGCATCGCCGTTGGGGGCCCCACCACGAAGCACGGAGGCGACCTGCTCCAGGACGGAATCACCGTGCCCGGGCTCCCCGGCGTCCGGGTAGGGAACGAAGCCGACGCCACCGTACAGCCGGTCGAGGAACCTGCTCCTGAAGTGCTCTCGGTCCGTGGCCGCCAGTGCCCCAAGCGTGAGCCCGTGATACGCTCCCTCGAAGGCGAGGATTCCGGGCCGTCCCGTGGCGACCTGAGCCGTCTTCAGGGCCGTCTCCACCGCCTCCGATCCGGTGGAGGAGAGCACGGTGCGCGTCTCCTCCCAGGGCGCCAACGAAGCCAAGGCTTCCAGAAGATCCAGCTTGATGCGCGGCGGGTGGATGTCCCCCATCCCATGGAGCAGGCGGCGCGACTGGGCCTCCACCGCGGCGACCACGGGGTCGGGCGCGTGGCCGAGGAGCGCCACGCCGAACGCCCCCGTCAGGTCCAGGAACACGTTGCCGTCCACGTCGCGGACGTTGCCGCCCCGCGCCTCTTCCCAGAACACGGGCCATCCCTGGTGGACGTGGGTGACGTCCCGGGACTCCACGGCCCGGAGCCTCCTCGCGGCCTCCCGCGACCGCGGCCCGGGCGGCGCAACCCGGATGTCGGGCAGGAGCTCACCGAAGCTCACGGGGCCGTCACTCCTGTCCGAGGTGATCCTCGGCCTGCATGCCCATGGCGTGATAGCCCTTGTCCACGTGCAACGTCTCGCCGGTGATGCCCGAAGCCAGCGGCGAGCAGAGGAACGCCGCCGCGGTGCCCACCTCGTCGGCGGTATTGCAGGCAGGAAGGGCGGCATTCGTCTCGTAGTAGTCCACCATCCGATCGATGGAGCCGATGGCCTTGGCGGCCCGGCTGGCGAGAGGCCCCGCGCTGATGGTGTTCACGCGAATCCCGTGGCGTCGTCCGGCCTCGTAGGCCAGCGTCCGGGTGTCGGCCTCGAGTGCAGCCTTGGCCGAGCTCATTCCTCCCCCATAGCCGGGGATCACCCGCTCCGCGGCGAGGTACGAGAGGGAGACCACCGCGCCCCCCTCGCGCATGAGGGGCGCGAATCGCTGCACCAGGCTGACCATGGAGTATGCGCTGGCGCTCACCGCCGCGAGATACCCCTCACGACTGGTGTCGATGAGCGCGTTCTGGACCTCCGGCCCGTTCGCCAGGGAGTGGACCACGATGTCCAGCGGACGGTCCCCGAAGTCCGCCTGCAAGGCCTCGGCGATCTCCTGGACGGTGAACGCCTCGAGATCGACGTACCGCTTGTCGTTCCGCACCTCTTCGGGAACCTGCTCGCGCGTGTCGTAGACGGCATCGAGAGGATAGATCTTCTCGATCTCGATCTCGCCGCCGAGAGGCAGCGAAAGGTCCAGCTTCCCGCGCTCCAGGCTCTTGGTGAAGATCCTCAGGGCCGGTGGCCAAGTCCCGATGCAGATCGAGGCGCCCGCCTGGGCCAGCGCCCGGACGATGGCCCATCCGTATCCGCGGTCGTCGGCCACGC
>CAYGKI010000406.1:0-3074 GCA_964350235.1 uncultured Gemmatimonadaceae bacterium
CGTGGAGGAGCAGTGCAGGTCCGTCGCCCGGGCTCTGGGCACCGAGCGGTACGGTGTGGGATTCCAGAATCATACGAACCGGCGGATCGCCTGGACTCAGCCGGACAACGAGGACCGTATCCGGGAAGCCCCGGAGAAGCGGCTCGTGGTGGTCCCCATCTCCTTCATGCACGAGCAGTCCGAGACGCTGGCCGAGCTGGACCACGAGATCAGGGGGTTCGTGGAGGGGTTGGGCAAGGAGTACCACCGGGTGCCGGTTCCCCACGGGGCTCCGGCGTTCACGTCCTTCCTCTCCGAGCTGGTCAGCGCCCTGGTGGGCGTGCCCGGCAGCGCGCCCACGCCACTGGCTCGATGCCGGTGCGCCGATCTGGAGGGGGTCTGGTGCACCAACGGAGCCCGCGACCTCCCTCCGAGCCCTTACGCGACGGCGCCTTCCTGATGGAGGGAGCGCGCCGGATGGACCCCTCGCTACCCAGGAGGTCGGGCGGGTGATCGTCGTCGTGGGTGGCGGAATCACCGGCCTGGCCACCGGCAGGGCCCTGGCTCAGGCGGGCGGCGACTTCGTCATTCTGGAAGGCGCGCGCAGGGTCGGCGGCGTGATCCGGAGCGCGGAGGTGGACGGCAGGGTCCTGGATTGGGGGCCACAGCGTACCCGCCTTACGCCGCAGGTTCGGTCGCTGGTGCGTGAGCTGGGCATGGACGACCAGGTCCTGGCGGCTCCGTCCGACCTGGATCTCTTCGTCTTCAGGGACGGGAGGCTCGGGAAGGTCCCGTTCTCTCCCGGGGCGTTCGTGCGCACCGACCTGGTGAGCGCTCGCGGGAAGCTGAGGATGCTCCTGGAGCCGCTCACTGCAGGCCCGCGTCCGGAGGAGCGGGTGTCGACGTATTTTCGCAGGAAGCTGGGGGACGAGGTCTACGAGACCATCGTCGCCCCGCTGTACGGGGGACTGTACGCGTCGGACCCCGCCGACATGGAGGTGGGCCTGTCCCTCATCCACGTGCTGCGGAGCTTCGGCATCGGTCGCAGCCTGCTGATGGCGCTGCTCCGCAAAGGCGCACGCATCGACCCACCTCCCGCCTGTTCCTTCCGCACGGGGATGCAGGCGCTCCCCGACGCGTTGGCGCTGTCCATGGGAGATCGCGTCCGCCTCGGCACGGCGGTGACGGGGCTCCGGCGACAGGGGAGCGGCTGGATGGTGTCCGCGGAGGGCCCCGACGGGACACAGGAGCTCTCGGCGGAGCACGTGGTGCTGGCGGTGCCCGCCCCGGCGGCGGCGCGGCTGCTCGAGCCCATCGCGGGGAAGGCGGCCCGGAGGGTGGGCAGTCTCCGCTACAACCCCCTGGGCGTGGTACACCTCGACGCGGAGACGCCGCTCCGTGGGCTGGGGTTCCAGGTGGCGTTCACCGAGCCGAACCGGGTGCTCCGCGGCGTGACCTTCAACGACAGCCTGTTCGGGCGGGAACGGCTGTACACGGCGTATCTCGGCGGCGCGCTGCGCCCGGACGTGGTGCACCTGTCCGAGGACCGTCTCGGGGAGATCGCCGTGCGTGAGTTCCGTGAGACCACGGGATACGACGCTCGTGCTCTCCATGCCGAGCACGAGTGGGTCCCGGCCTGGGACGTATCGTGGCGAGGGCTCCATGAGCTCTCGTTGCCCGACGGCATCACGCTGACGGGGAACTGGTGGTCGCGCCCGGGGCTGCCCGGGCGACTGGCGGAGGCCCAGGGGGTCGCCCGCGCGCTCAAGGGAGGGGTTGCAGCGTGATCGGATCAGGACGAAGGAGCGCGGCGGCGGCTTGGACGCTGTTGGGGGTGTCTGGACTCTTCGCCTCGGCGGTCTTCCGACTGGGGGGGCGTGGTGTCGATACCATCCTCAACGGGCTCGCTCCGGTACAGTGGGCCGTTCTCGCGGCGCTGACCTTCTTCATGGTGTACACGGAGGGTGTCCTCACCTTCCAGCGTCGTTGGGTACCCAAGCTCATCGATCGCGCTCGGGCCATCCGTGACGAGCCTATCCTTCTACAGCTCCTGGCACCGCTGTACGGCTTGTCACTCGTCGGCGGTCCGGCGAAGCGCGTGTTACGGGGATGGCTGGGGACCACGGCCATCGTCGTCGCCGTGGTGGCGGTGCGTGCCTTGCCCGATCCCTGGCGAGGGGTGGTCGACTTCGCCGTGGCCGCCGCCCTGGGATGGGGTCTGGTGTGCATCGCCAGGCAAGCTCCCCGCGCCATCCGAGGCTGAGACCCGGACGGAGACGGGGGCCGGATCAGCCCATGCCCAGCCAGCGCCCGAATCCGAATCCCGCCGCCGAGACGACGGCGGTGAGCGCCGTCCCCCAGGCCAGGTCCACCGCCACCACGACGCCCGGGAAGTCGCGGAACAGCGCCATGCAGGTGAGATCGAAGGTGGCGTAGGCGAAGAGGCCCAGGAACGCGCCGAGGGCGACGGTCCGGCCCAACGAGCCGTCCTCCAACCCCGGGAGGACGGCGAAGACCAGGATGCCCACGATGTAGAGCGTGTAGAAGACCAGGGCCGGCGCCCAAAGCACGTCGGGTCTCAGGAGGTGTCCGAGGTGCCGTTGATAGAAGGACTGCGCGACGACGCCCAACCAGACCAGGTCGATGGCGAAGAACACGGCGGCGGTGAGGCCGAACAGCTTCAACGAGGTCATGATGATCTCCGGGGGTATCGGACCGGGACTGCGGCCTTCTCGTTGAGTCTACACGCGGACCGGGTCGAGCACACCCGCCGGCGAGCCGCCGCTTCCCCATCGGTCACTCCGGCGGCGAGGGGCGAGCGCGCCGGGTGAGCCCGGGCCCCGGCGCCCTTGACGGGGACCGGCCACCGGAGAACTGTGGACCGTCGCGCTACGTCGGCGTTGCCGACCACCCGAGTGGATGGAGGAGTGCCATGGCCGCCGGAAAGGAAGTCCTCACGGGTGGGTTGCTCCTCGCCCTGGCGGTGGTGACGGGCGTCGCGTCCTGCGCGGTGGATGACGCGGTCCAGCGCGACGCGGCGGCCGGGGAAGGCGAGGTGCCGTTGTTCGAGGTGGATCCCCTCTGGCCGCGACCCT
>CAYGKI010000407.1:0-3065 GCA_964350235.1 uncultured Gemmatimonadaceae bacterium
GATGGTGTTGGCTTCCCGGTGCATCTCCTGCACCAGGAACCCAAGACGCTTGCCCACGGGCTCGGCGCCGTTTCCCGACAGGGCCTCGCGGAAGAGCTCGATATGCGAGCGATAACGCACGATCTCCTCGTTGATGTCCCAGCGCTCGGCGAGATACGCGATCTCGCGGGCCAATCGATCCTCGTCCACCTCCACCTGCTCCGAGAGCTCCGACACCGCGGCCCTGAGTCGGTCGCGTTCCGCCGTCAGGCGCTCAGGCGCGCGCTCGGCGACCTGGTCCAGGAGCGCTTCCATGGCGTCCACCCGCTCGCGCAGGTCCTGCTCCAGACGGGCTCCCTCCGACTCCCGCATAACGCGCGCACTGGACGCGGCCTCGGCGGCCAGGTCACCTACCCATTCCAGCTCCAGCGTGGCGCCTCGCTCGGGTTCGGAGCCCCTGAACACGTCGCTGAAGCGGGCGACCATCTGGAGGTCGACGACCCCCGGCACGGCAAGCTCCTCGCGGAGCCCCTCCAGGGCGTCCTTGAGGGCTCGGGCCCGCTCGTAATCCACCTGGACGCGTCGCGCTCCACCGGACTCGCCCGCTCCGATGGTGAGGGAGGCGCTCACGTGGCCACGGGTGAGGTGCCGCTTCAGCCCCTCCACCACGGCACGCTCGAAACGGTCCATGCCGTTCGGCGTCTTCACGCTCGAGTTGAAGAACCGATGGTTGACGGTGCGGACTTCCACACGCACCAGCCCTTCCTCGGACTCGCGCTCGGCGTCTCCGTACCCTGTCATGCTGCGGATCATCGTTTCGCTCCATGCATAGCCGGGAAAAGTAACGTCCCGAAGCCCGCTTCCGAAGCCGAGGGGCGAACCCAGGGCCGGCTGCGTGGGCCGTCAGTTCCGCATGGTCCAGCGGATCCCGTACGAGGTCCGGAGCGCCGGAAGCACGCGTCCGGGGAACGCCTGGAGGTTACGGCGCGTGGTGAGGTTCTCCCAGGCAACAAAGATCCGGACGGTGACGATCCGCATCTGGAATCCCCCGTCCCAGCTCTGGTAGAACGGGACCTCCACCAGCTCCGTCTCGCCGGACGCGTCCCCCGGCGGGGAGAACACGAGCATGGGGTCGTGTCCGCGGACCCCCAGCGTCGCCCGGAGCTCGAAGTTCTCCGAAGCCATGAAGGCGCGACGGTAGTCCAGGGCACCCCGGTAGATCCGGGCGGGCAGGTAGGGGCCCGGGGTGTCCCACTCCTGATAAGCCCCCGTCAAGGTGAACCCCTCGAGTGGAAGCGGAATCCGACCGTGGGCTTCCCACCCGCGGCGCGTAGCGCCGGCCACGGGGTCGGAACCCAGGTCCGGCTCCAGCCCCAGGGGAAGGGCCAGGTCCTGCTCCAGCCCCAGAACCGCGGCGGAGACCACGGCCCCGGCCCACTCCAGGGTAGCCCCCGCCCGATACGAGGTGCGCTCCGTCGTCCAGAGCACGGGGGCGGGCCTGTCGTCCCACGCCGGCGAGAACGGATCCGGCGCCTCCGGGTCGGGGGGCGGTGGCGTGGCGTCGAGCACCGGTCCCGAGCGGGCCCCGTACGCGCCGTCGGACCAGGAGCCGAAGACCGTCACCCAGGGGATGGGCCGCATCCAGCCGCTGGCGCCCCAGCTCACGGGTCGGGCGCCCTTCCAGTCCTCCCGGGTGAGACGCGCGGATAGACCGCCCAGGTCCGACCGTCGCCATCCTCCCTCCACATCCAGGCGGTTCTCCATGAGATCGTCCCCCTGGAAGAGCCGGAACACCCCGTCGGCCCATACGTCCCCGCGCTCCGCCGCCACCCTCGCCGCGACCTGGTTCCTGCGGCCGCCGTCTCGAGCATAGAGGAGCCGCTCGTCCTCCACCGTCAGACTCGAGCGGCCCGCCTGCACCTCGGCGACGACTCCGTCCAACAACCCGGCCCGGGCCCGCACCGTGACGTCGGTCCTCGTCACGGGAGCAGGATACGCGGCCAGCTCCGAGCGTGATCCCATACGACGGAAATCGAGGGCGATCCCCGCGTCGTCCCCCCGGTGGAGCTGGTAGCGCACCCAGCTCCCGGTGCGACTGCCCGTCTCCCGGGCGCCCGCCCCGCGGGTGTCCGAGCGCTCCAGGGCGAGTGCGATGCTTCCCCCCAGGGCCCTGGGCGCGGTGAACGCGCCTCGGAAGAGGTTGTTGTCCAGGTCCCCCGTACCGGCTTCCACCAGGGAGTACGGCCTGGGGTCGTCGTGGTCCAGGGACCACATCTCGACGAGAATCCTCCCCCCACCCCGTCGTACCCGGACCCGCTCGATGCCGCCGAGCCCCACGCGCTGAAGGTCCACGACACCGCCCGAGAGAGGCAGGAGCTCGAAGCCGTCCCGTACCACCCGGACTCCCCCCGCCGCATGCCCCATGGCGCTGAACGCCGCGGGCGTACCGTAGTCCCCGGCGAGAAGCGGGACCACGCCCGGGACGTCGTCCAGGAGCTCCACGAGGGTGTGTGCCCCGGACGCCATCAGCTCCTCGTGCTCCCACGTCCACACCGCTCCCTCCCAACCGACCAGAGTCCCGTCGGGGAGCTCCGGCAGATTGTGGAATTCGGGAACCGTGTCGGCGGCCACGGAGCCCATCCGGGCGCGCACGGAATCGGGTCGGGCCACCTGCATCGAGTCGACGGCAGCCCCCATCGAGTCCACGGGTGGCTCCTGGGCCGCCACCTCCACCGGCCAGAGCGCGCCGGCGAGGAAGATGACGAACAGCGTTCGGTTCACCCCGTCCGGCCCCGCACCCACTGCACGAGCAAGCGAACGGGGAATCCGTACCCCCCCTTCCGCTGGTACGGCAACGTCCCGTCGCCGTACGCCGTGCCGGCGATGTCCAGGTGCGCCCACTTGGTATCTCCCACGAACTCCTTGAGGAACGCGGCGGCGGTAATGGTCCCGGCAGGCCGCCCGCCCACGTTCTGCAGGTCGGCGGTCTCACTGTCCAGCTGCTTCCGGTACTCGTCCCAGAGGGGGAGCTGCCAGCAACGCTCGCCGGAGGCCTGTCCCGCTTCGAGCAACTCCTGGACCAGCGC
>CAYGKI010000408.1:0-3064 GCA_964350235.1 uncultured Gemmatimonadaceae bacterium
CCACGAAGTTCTGGTTGACCAGGATCATCCCGACGATGGCCAGAATCAGGATGTGGCCGGCCATCATGTTGGCGAACAGACGAACGGCCAGCGCGAACGGCTTCGTCAGCTTCCCGAGGAACTCGACGGGTGCCATGATGGCCAGGATGATCGGCTTCATGGGGCCCGGGAGGCCGTGGGGAAGATAGAAGATCGTCCGTGCGTAGCCAGCCGGCCCGAGAGCCCTCATCCCGGCGATCTCCGTGGCGACGAACGCGATGCCCGCGAGCCCCGCCGTGACCGAGAGGTTGGCCGTCGCCGTGATCCCGAACGGCGTCAGGCCGAACAGGTTCATGAACAGGATGAAGAAGAAGATGGTGAGGATGAACGGCGTGTAGCCGTCTCCGTCTTTGCCGATGTTCGCCCGGACGATCTCGTCCCGGAAATAGAGGATGAGCGCCTCGGCGGCGTTCGCGAACCCGCTGGGTGCGCTGCCCGCCCCGTTCCGCTTCAACGCGCGAGCCACGGGCACGAAGAGCGCGATGCACGTGAGCGCGGACAGCACGATGAAGATGAGCTGGCGCGTCGGCGACAGGTCGAGCGCGAGCCCACCCACATGGATGGGGTCGAAGGCGAACTGTCCGAGATCGAAGTGCAGGCCGCCGAACTCGATGGCCCGTGCGTCCTCGAGGTGGTGCGTGATGTAGGC
This sequence comes from uncultured Gemmatimonadaceae bacterium, assembly GCA_964350235.1. Classification (GTDB taxonomy): domain Bacteria; phylum Gemmatimonadota; class Gemmatimonadetes; order Longimicrobiales; family Gaopeijiaceae; genus JAWLHJ01. The sequence continues at coordinate 689 of CAYGKI010000408.1, forward strand.
CGGGAGGTCGCTGATGCCGCTCAGACCGTAGGCATCGCTGGAGGCCGCCTCGTAGGCGGCGTCCGCCGCGTGCTCCTGCGCAGAACCCTGCATGCTCACCTGGCGTATCCGGTAGCCTGCTCGTCCCGGGGTAGGAACACCGGCTCGAGCAGGAGGAAGATGAAGAACAGTCCCGCGGTGGCCATGACGGTCACCGTGGGATCCAAGCTCTGGAAGACCTTGGTGGAAAGACCGATCAGGGCGAGGACGCCCAGACGACCCAACATGCCAAGCCCCCAGAAAGTCATGAAGCGGGTGGGATCGTTCCGGGTGGTGGCCAACAGCGAGAAGAGACCCACCTGGAGTGGGAGCGTGACGAAGACGGCGATCAGCAGACCGCTTCGACCAGACGGTCCGAGGAACGGGAGAACCGCTCCGAGCGTCATGGCGGCAACGAGGGTCACAGCGACCGTGTAGCGCGACAGCGCCTTCATCGGGGCTTCTTCTTCTCTTCGTCTTCCTGGCGCGACGTCAGGTGTGCGTACAGACTGTAGAAGCCCGCCGCCGCGCCGATGAATCCACCCAGGAGCGTCAGGTATTCCTGGCCCCCGATCTTCGATCCGACCCACCGACCCAGGAAGCCGAAGAAGAATGCCGATACGACGACGTTGAGCCCCAAGCCCAGCACTTCACCGGGGAGGCTCCGGGACGCTGGATCTGTCCCGCCCTTCTTGAAACCGCCGTCTGGCGACATCTTTTCTGGCTCCTCAGGTCCCGAGCCCGCGAAGGATACAAGTTTGTGAAAAAAAGCGCAAGCGTATCCGAGGGGGCCAGCGACGGCCTCCGGAGCCCCGGATCGGGCGTCTTGACGGGGGGGCGCTCACCACGGTCTATTCGGCCGGTGGCCCGTCCTCGTGAGAGGATCCGTCGGAAGCCTGAAGACAAGCGTTCCGCCCCCACGCCGAACCGGCGTTGGACCCGTCTCCAAGAGGCCGGGGTACGCGGGGCGGACCCCGAACCGCTCGCGCCTCCCCACGACCGCTCCGGATGAACACACCCACCGACACCATCGCTCATCAGGACGAGGACCTGGCGCTTCTCGAACGCGTCGCCGAGGTGTCCGAACACATGCGGCGGGAGGTGGCCAAGAAGATCGTCGGCCAGCGCGAGGTGGTGGACGAGCTCCTCACGGCGCTCCTGGCCAACGGGCATGCCCTCCTCGTGGGGGTGCCCGGTCTCGCCAAGACGCTTCTGGTCCACACGGTGGCGGAGGCCCTCGACCTGGATTTCAGCCGCATCCAGTTCACGCCGGACCTCATGCCCACCGATATCACGGGCACCGAGGTCATCGAGGAGGATCGCACCACGGGCCGGCGGGTGTTCCGATTCGTGAAGGGCCCCATCTTCGCGAACATCGTCCTGGCGTACGAGATCAACCGGACGCCTCCCAAGACCCAGGCCGCACGCCTCGAGGCCATGCAGGAGCGGGCGGTGACGGCCGCGGGTCAGAGCTACGCCCTGGAACGCCCCTTCTTCGTGCTGGCAACCCAGAACCCCATCGAGCAGGAAGGGACCTACCCCCTTCCTGAAGCCCAGCTCGACCGGTTCATGCTGGAGCTGCCCATCCACTACCCGTCTCGGGAGGAGGAGGAGGAGGTAGCCATGCGCACCACCGGCGCCGGGGAGGCCGAGGTGAAGGCGGTGGTGTCGGCGGAGGAGCTCATCCGGCTCCAGGGCCTGGTCCGGCGCGTGCCCGCGCCCCCTTCCCTGGTGCGCTTCGCCGTCCGCCTGGCCCGATCCACCAGGCCCGGCCCCGAGGCGGCCGCCGTCACCGGGCGCTACGTGGCTTGGGGCGCGGGGCCGAGGGCTTCCCAGTTCCTCGTTCTGGGCGCGAAGGCCAAAGCCGCTTCGCGAGGCGCGGCGGTACCCTCCATCGAAGACGTACGGAGCGTGGCGCCGGCCGTGCTGGCGCATCGCCTGGTCCTCAACTTCGAGGCGGAGGCCGACGGGCGGACCACCAGAGACGTTATCGCTGAGCTCCTCAAGGAGAGTGAGGGTTGGACGTAGTTCCCAGTACGTGGGGGGGCCACGCCCCCCCCGCAGACGCCGCAGGGGTCCCCGAGCGGGAAAGCCGTCGCGGCCGACCTCCGAGGTCCGAGACAGAGGTGTCCTGGGTCCACCTCCCACGGGGGTGCCCGTGATCTGGGGGACCGTAGCCGTCATAACGCTCCTGCTGCTCCTCTCCGGCGTGATCACCGCAGGCGAGCTCGCCGCGTTCCAGGTGGGTACGTCCCGGCTCCGCACCCTCGACGCGGAAGGCTTCCGCGGGTCCGAATCCCTCACCGAGGTAAGGATCCGCGAGCCCCGGGTCCGCGCCGGGGTGCGACTCTCCACCCG
>CAYGKI010000409.1:0-3052 GCA_964350235.1 uncultured Gemmatimonadaceae bacterium
GCTCCACGGCCACGTCGATGATCTGCTGGAAGTTCGCGTCGCGGTGCTTGGTGCCCACGTTCCCCGGGTTGATGCGGAGCTTGGCCAGAGCATTCGCGGCGTCGGGGTACTTCTTGAGGAGGAGATGGCCGTTGTAGTGGAAGTCGCCGACGATGGGCGTCGTGTAGCCGGCGTCCCGAAGCTGGCGCACGATCTCCGGGACCGCCCTGGCGGCCTCGTCGTGGTTCACCGTGACGCGCACGATCTCGCTGCCCGCGTCCGCGAGGAGCTTCACCTGCTCGACGGTGGACCCGACGTCGGCCGTGTCGGTGTTCGTCATGGACTGGACCACGATGGGTGCGTCGCCACCCACCGTGACGCCGCCCACGTTCACGGGAACCGTCTTCCTTCTCTTGACCGCTGTCACGCTCGCCTCGTTGGCTGGATCTGGGATTGCTTGAATCTACCCGGGCCCGGGAGCGGGTCCAAGACGATCCACCGCCGGCTCCGACCTTGTGCGCCCAGGGCGGGGCTGGCGATGGTATGGGATCTTCTCACACCCCAACCGAAGGATCGCGACGTGACCGAACCGGCCATCAAGATCACCGTCTCCGCCCGTGGCTCCCTGCGCGTGGAGGGCGACGTGCCCCTATACGACTCGGAAGGCAACCGCATTCCCACTCCGGAGGGCCGGCCGTACTCGCTCTGTCGCTGTGGCGACTCCTCCCGGAAGCCCTTCTGCGACGGCTCCCACAAGACGTGCGACTGGGATCCGACGCTGGCGCCGCTGGAGGGATGAGGCCGGAAGCGGCGTGACATCCCCACGCGCCGCGGGAGCGAGAGACCGCCCATGATCTCCTGGCGGGACGTGCGCGTCCTCTGGGCACGCGAAGTGCGCGGGGCGCTCCGGGAGCGGACCGTGGTGCTGAACAGCGTCCTGCTTCCGTTGATTCTCTACCCGCTTCTCCTGTGGGTGGAGATCAGCGCCATCGGATTCGTGAACGGCCGGTCCGAGCGCACACCGGCCCGGGTCGAGGTCACCGGCGCCGCCGCGGTTTCCCTGGAGATCGTGGCGGCGCTGGAGTCGGCGCCCGACAGCTCCATCCGCGTCGGGCAGGCCCCGGGCGGCCTAACGCCGGCCCTCGGGCGGGTGGCCGGAGGCGACACGGACGCCGTCGTGGAGCTGGCCGGGAGCGACGCGGCCGAGGCCGGGAGACTCGATGTCGTCGTGCACTACGATCGATCGAGCCCCCGCAGTCGACGCGCCCTCGCCCGCGTCGAGGCCGCTCTGGACGAGCTCCGCGACCGGCGCTTGGCGAGCGCCGCGTCCGATCTGGGCCTGTCCGCCGCCGCCATCCGGCCCATCCGCGTGGAGATGGTGAACGTCTCTTCGGACGAGGCGCTGGGCGCCACCCTGCTCGGTCTGATGATCCCGCTCTTCCTGGTGATCTCCGTGGCCCTGGGCTGTCTGGTGCCCGCCGTGGACGCCACGGCGGGCGAGCGGGAGCGCGGCACCTGGGAGACGTTGATGACGACCACGGCGAGCCGGGCCAGCGTGGTCACCGCCAAGTACCTCTACGTGGCGGTGTTCGGCGCCGTGGCGGGCATGCTCAACGTCATCGCGCTCTCCCTCTCCCTGGGACCCATGATGGCCCCCCTCCAGGGGATGGACGCTTCCGGCGCAGGGCTCGTGGTGCGCCTGGCCCCCACCGCCCTGGTCATCATGGCCGCGGGTGCCGTCTTGTTGGCCCTGTTCTTCGCTGCCGCCATGATGCCCCTGGCGGCCTTCGCCCGCACCTTCAAGGACGGCCAGGCCCTGGTGACACCCGTGTTCTATCTCGCGCTCCTCCCCCTTCTTCTGGGCCAGCAGACCGACCGCACGCTGACGCCGACCTTGGCGGCGGTTCCCGTCGCCAACGTGGCCATGGCGGTCCGAGACGCCATCCAGGGCGTCTTCGTGTGGCCTTTGCTGGGCCTGACCGCGGCGGTGAACATGGTCCTGGTCCTGGCGTTCGTCGCTTTCGCGGGATGGATGCTGAGCTTCGAGGACTTCGTGCTGGGGACCCACACCGGGGGCCCGTGGAGGGTGCTCCGGGACCGCTGGAGGGCCCGTTGAGCCGGCCCACGGAGGACGGACGGGTGGTGGTCCAGGGTCTTCGTAAGACGTTCTGGGATCGGGGACGGGGCGAGATCCGGGCCGTGGACGGGATCGACTTCACCTGCGTGCCCGGGGAGGTCTTCGGACTGCTCGGCGCCAACGGCGCCGGGAAGACCACGACCCTCCGGGTGCTCGCCACGACGCTCAAGCCCACCGGAGGCACGGCCACGGTGGACGGCCGGGACGTGGTGACCGCGCCGGAGGCGGTGCGCGGGCGCATCGGGTTCCACTCCGCTTCCACGGCCCTCTATCCTCGGCTCACGGCCAGGGAAACCCTGGACTTCTTCGCCCGGGTCAACCGGTACCCGGCGGAGCGCGTGCCGGAGCGGGTCGAAGAGCTCCTGGACCGGTTCGGGATCCGAAGCTACGCCGACACGCGGGTGGACACCCTCTCCAGTGGCATGAAGCAGAAGGTCTCGCTGGCGCGCACCGTGGCCCACGACCCCCCGGTCCTCATCTTCGACGAGCCGTCGGTGGGGCTCGACGTGGTGAACGCCCTCGAGATGCGCCGCATCGTGAGGGAGCTCCGGGACCAGGGCAAGACGGTGCTCTTCTCCACGCACGTCATGCCCGAGGCCGAGCGGGTTTGCGACCGCATCGCCATCATGCACGGGGGCCGGATCCTCTCGGTGGGCACGCTGGAGGAGCACCGGGCGCGCACGGGGCTCCACTACCTGGAAGACATCTTCGTGGCCGACCTGGGCGCCGCCGACGACGCGAGGACGTGAGCGGATGACGCCCTTCGGAGCGCTCCTCCGACATGAGCTGCGGCTGCTCGCCAGGGACACGCGGATGATCTTCATCGCCATCGTCCTGCCCCTGGTGGTCTTCCCCGGCCTCATCTTCCTCCTGCGGTCGGTTGAGGAGCGGGAGACGGAGCGGCTGAGGGAGACCGTCTACCGCTACGCCCTCGCC